>NZ_CALFIG010000035.1 GCF_937876455.1 uncultured Flavobacterium sp. | reverse complement strand
ATACGTGGAGATTGATGGGGAAAACAGCCTTAATGAATTATTTAAAAAGTATTTAGATAACGAAAGGTTAGCGTTACTAAGTATTGATGTTGATGGGATTGATCTCGAAATTTGGAAATCAATCGACATTACTTCGTATAGGCCAGTCGTTGTTATAATTGAGGATGGTGGTTGGCAAAATTCAAAAAAACTTGATGAGCTAAACGAAGAGTTTTTAAGGCGAGGTTATAATTTAGTTTACGTTACTGGAAATTTTATTTTTATTGATTCAGCCTACGGAATAAAATCAACGCAAACAATACATGAGCTTTTGAATAAAAGCGGCAACCCTGAAAATATGTACTATTTTGGGCAAATAACAAAAGAGCAAATGGATGAGTATTATATTAGGGCGAATAACGGAGAGAACATTTATGCAGAATTATGCGGCGAACAAATTATAGAATTTTAAACTTTAAAACCTAAACCCACATGAACTTTAAATTTTCCGAATTGCCAAAGTTTTATATTAACCTATCAAGCAACGTTTCTCGACGAGAATACATGGAAGAGACGCTTGCTAAAAACAAAATTTCAAATTATCAGAGATTTAATGCAGTAGATAAATTAAACCTGAAAGTCCCAGAAACGTCTCCAAAAATAAAAGAAGCAAATGCTGCTGGCATACTTGCTTGTGCTATGTCACACATAGAGGTCATAAAACTTGCCAAAAAAAATAAATATGATGCTGTTTGTGTTTTTGAGGACGATATAGTTTTTTGTGATGAATTTCACGAAAAAATAAAATATTTAGAATCGTTGCCAGATTTTGATTGTGATATATTTTGTTTAGGTGGCCATTTTAGCAATAGAGAAATTTCCTCATCAGAGGCAAGGCTTACGCAATGGCAAGGAGTTATGCAAATAGGTCAAATGAACGGAACCTATGGACTAATAATAACATCAAAAGTTTACGATTTTATTTTAGAAAACTGGCACTACGGATTTGGGGCAGATGAATTTTTTTCAACCCATGTTTATTCTCGGTTTAAAACCTATGCGCTTGTTCCTTTTTTAGTTGGGTGCGGAAAAAACACAAGCGATGTGACGGGCCAATCTTGGGAATATGAAAGCATAAAATGGCACTTTGTGTTTCCGGCTGATGTTTGGAACAGAAACGACATGATAATAAAAAATGAAGCGCGGCCTATTTCTGTAACTTTAAAAAATGATAAATTTATAGATTTAAAGGACTGTACATTTATTGTACCTGTTAAAATTGAAAGCAAGGATAGAGAGTTTAATTTCATTAGGTGTATTCAGCATTTGTGCAATAACCTTGTTACAAACATTATAATAAAGGAATGCGATTCACACTCACCGGTTCTTTATTTGTTGAAAAAAATTGACCAAAAAAGATGCGACATAAAACACATTTATGAGCATAACACAAACGATGTGTTTCACAGGACTCGGCACTTAAACGAAATGATAAACATTGCAAGAACTCCTGTTGTAATTAATTATGATGTTGATTGCCTGTTGCTCCCTGAAACATACGTTGTAGCAAGAAACAAAATAGTAAGAGAAGGGTTCGATCTTGTATACCCTTATGGCAGGGATGAGGACCAGGTTCAAATTACGTTTGAGAACAAAGAAGATTACACATCTGATTTATTTGACAGAAGCCTTCATTCGCGCTGGGGTTCTTACTGCGGTCACGTTCAGTTTTTTAAAACTACAAGCTACATAAGCGGCTTCATGGAAAACGAAAATTTCATCTCCTACGGCCCGGAAGATAGAGAAAGGTGTGAGCGATTTCAAAAACTCGGCTATAATGTTTGCTGGCTACAAGGCCACCAAGTTTTTCACATAGAACACTCAAGGGATAAAAATAGCTCCGTTTCTAACCCGTTTTACGGCCAAGCCGAGGCGTTATATAACAGGCTTTCAGCAATGAATAAAGAGCAATTGTTAAATTACTACGAAGAGCAGGAATACCTTAACAAGTACAAAAATTAACAATTTTAACAATGAATTGTTAATAAAAACATTTTGTTTCATTACTTTTTAGTAATATATTTGTGAAAGCAAATAAAAGAAAATTATGAAAACATCGGAACAAATGCAAGAACTGGCAACAAATATTCAGTTAGCCATTCAATCTGTTTTTCCTAAAAGTTTTGTTCAATCTAAATACAACACCAGTATTAGCAAAAACATAACAGTAACATTTACGCTCGGCAACAGTAAAGACGAATACAGGCGCGGGATAATCCAAAACGACGACTTCTTTTTCATGTTTCACGTTTATTGTCTTAATGACGGGGTTACGCTTTTTTGCGAAAGCGATAAGGCAAAAAGTTTTTATGTAAAAACAACCGACGACATATATGCATACGGCACGGAAAAAACCGGATGGAAAAACTTTAAAACAATATACGAAGAAGACGTTGTAAAAAAAATGACTGATTTTTTCATTAAGGTTAATGGAATAATGGTGAACAAGATTGAAACACTAACAGATCATTCCAAACAATTAATTTTAGAAAAAAACTACGTTTAAAATGAAGCGAGAAACAAATTATTCGGTTATTTTTTACGATATAATTTTATTAAGCCATGACGAGCTTGAGTGGTTAAGAATGTCGTATGTTCAGGAAGGGAAATCAAAAGAGGCAGCAATCGTTCGTGAATTTCAAAATCATTGTTCAGAAATTAAAAACCTGTTTATTTCTTAAAAAACATGAACAAAGAATTTAAAAACAAATGCTGGTACAAAGAATTAGATTCGCATATTAAACATTTACACGCAAGCTCAGGAAATAGAAAAACAATACTAATAAACCGCGAAAAGCCTTTTTTATACTTAGTTGTTACAAGGGTTAATTTTTTAACAACTAATCTTTGGATTGAACACGTCAATTCTATAATAAAAGGCTTAGATTCAAATAAATTTGAGTCTCAAAGATTTTGTTGGCTCACCGAGCAAAAAAAGTATAGACAAGAATATTTAAAAAAGATAATAAATTTTGTTTCTGTCAGTTTACCTACATTGAATCAAGCCAAATAATGAAAAAAGAAAAATTTGTAAGCCTGTCATTTATAAAATGGCTGAATAAAAATTACACAAATGCAGGGAGTTTTCCGGGTACTTTTACAAGGGTTGGCCGATGGGTCGAAGTTGGTGATTTAGGTGGCAAAAGTTACACAACGATGCAGCTTCATGCTAAATACAAAGGAACGGCTATCAAGTAGTCTGTCGGCATTGGTACTAACGGCACTCGGCTTGTGGCAGTTGCGATTATTAACTACAATACTTAATAGAATGAACCGAAAAGAGATTAAAGAATTTTTAGAAACGTTACATTTTCACGGTTATATTGACCACGATATAACGAAACTGGAAAACCTTATTGATGACTACTATCCAAAGCAATTGCCACAAGCCGATGTTAGCGGTTCGTTCCCTTATTCAATTTATGAGGAAGAACTTAATAAAATTACTCAATTGCCACAAACGCAAACTTCACTAATGAAGCAATGTGAGATATTGAGGATTTTTGCTAATAAACTTGGATTGTATGACGCTGCGGATTTTCTTAGGAATGACCGCTAACGTTTTGCGGCTTTGTGTCAGGCTGCGAAGCGTTGGCATTGAGCGGTCGGACTAATGCCCACAAACCGCTGTTATGTGCTGGGCGGTTTATCAGCACTAAACTTAATTTGAAAACGAAATGAAAAACTACGAACACAAAGTAATTTTCCTAAATGGGAATGAAGAATGTTTTTATTGTGGCGGTTTTGTTGAAGCGATAGTTTTAGGAATGGCTTATGCTCAACAAAAGGGATGGGATATGAGAATTAAGTATGTAACAGACGAAAAGGGAACTACAATAAAAGATGTTGAATACCCATCTTATAAGTTTGCAAAGTAGCCTTGCACCTAACGTTTTGCGGCTTGTTGTCAGTTTTTTTACGGATTTGAAACACAAAAAAATGAAAGTAACAATAGAAATATCAGAACAAGAATTGAAAGACCTAAAGAGGGTTAGAAACTATTTTGGCGAACACGACAAGACCATGTTTGAACACGCTGCTTATGCGATTGTAGATAACGTAGTAAAAAAATTGCAACAAGCCGATGTTAGCGGCTGCCTTTTCATTTGTCAAAACCAAAAAACACAATATTATGTTTAACAGAAAACTTAAAACGAAAATATCAGAACTTGAAAAACAATTGTCTGATGCAAATAAAAAAATATCTGAAAGAGATGCTGAAATTAAAGCACTAAAGTTTCAGATTGATAATCCTCCAAAATATAAAGTTGGCGATAAAGTCGGTGATTTTATTGTCACCGAAAAAAAGTTTTGGACACCAAACCTGCCCAACATTATAGCTGACGGAATATTAATAATTGCGGTTTATATGGCTATTTACAATTCAAAAGGAAAAATGAACGATGATTTAAGAAAGAAGTATGCGGGAAAGATTATCAATCAATGGGAATATGAAGTCGTGAACGTAAAAACAGGTCAAAAGTCCAAGAAAAAAGAATTTGAACTAATAAACGAAAGCGGTGTCTAAGGTTGTCGCTAACGGCTGGCGCTTGGCGTTCGTGCCGCCTTGCAGACACTTGAATTTAGCACGAAGCTATTGGCGGCATGACGCTAAGCACATGTTATAGCCAGTATCGGTTAATGAGTAGAAACTTAATTTAAAAACGAAATGAAAGTAATAACAAAAATCCCAACAAAAGAATATCCATACTTAGCTGTACGGGTAGGTAAAGACCAAAGTTTAGACCCAAAATTATTGCACAATATCAAACTTGAACATATTGTTTTGATTTCAATGGTTTCCATAAAAGAAAACGATGAACAATGCGACAAACAGCCTTATGTGCAATATGTTTTAGGTGGTAAAGAATCATACATTACAAAGCACGAAGATGAATATTGTCCGCTACCTGCCGGATATTCTTTGGAACTATGTCAGTAGTCTTGCACCTAACGTTACACGGCTATAAGTAGTAAACCAAAAAAAGCGAAGGAATGAAAGCATCAATAACAAATTTGAAAAACAACCAATCAGTTAGTATTCATTTATCAAATGAAATTATTACTCACTTGAAAACACGAACAATAGTTGTAAAAGAAAAATTAGGAAAAATATTTATTAGACAAAGTGGGATTGATGATAATAAAACTTATGCCATTAGTAAAACGAGTAATTCTTTTACATACACCGCTGAAAATAGTAATGATTTAATTGGCAAATATAATGGTGAATGTCAAGGCGATTTTATTGTATTATACCGTGCGTAGGCTTTTTGGTTTATTACTTTATAGCCGATGTTATGGCGGTGCGTGAGCAAGTGTGTAAGCCCGTTTTAATGCGCCATAACGTATCGGGGCTTTGCGTAGTAGCCCTTAGTATAAACTTAAAATTAACCACGACACTTTACAGGGCTATTACGCAAAACCCTTGTTATGTGCCGTTTATTTCAAGAGTATGATTAAAATATTTGAAAAGATTTTTTGCAAACACGATTGGCAAACACACGCTAAAAAAGTTTATGACTGGACTGAAACAAAAGCGGTTGAAGGAACTGAACATTGGTATAAGCCGAAATGGCAACAATTTGAGTATTCAGAAACGGTTGAAGTTCTTGTTTGCAAAAAATGTGGCAAGGTTCATAAGGTGTCGTATTAAATGGCACATAACGTTTTGCAGCTTGGCGTTCGGCTGAGGAACGAAGCTGACGCTAAGGTGCTGTTATAGGTAGTTGCTTTGCGTTGGCATTAAGAGAATTATTAACAATTAAAAAATAAACAGATGAAACCAAACATTTTAGTATTTGATGTAGAAAGCACGAATTTACACGGTAGCGGATTTGCCGTTGGTGCTATTGTAGTAAACAGAGGCGGAACAGAAATTGACCGCTTTGAATTATTAAGCAAGGAAGGTGAAGCCCTTGCAAACGATTGGGTAAAAGGTAACGTAATACCACATTTGCAGGATATGGCATGGTGCAATACTGACCGTGAATTACGTGATGCTTTTTATGAATTTTACATGAAGCACAAAGACACTGCCGAAATTTGGAGCGACTGCAATTTTCCAGTAGAAACAAACTTTTTGAGCGAAATTGTAAAAGATGATTTTGAAGCAAGGCAGTGGAATATGCCATATCCGTTAAAGGACATTAGCACCATTGTAGATATTGATTTAGACCGTGTAAAAGAGTGCGGGATTAAAGATTTACGGAAGCATAACCCATTAGACGATGCAAGGGCTTCTGTTTATTATTTACTCAAAACTTTGGAGTGCGGTGGGTAAGCAATTACCTATAACGTGTTTTCGCTTGCCGTCAGGTGGCGATTTCGGAGCAGTAAACTGTCAATATAGTATGAACTTAAATAGAAGCACCAAACCTGATTTAACCACGTTACCGCCACTTGCGGCAAACGAATGTTATCGGTTCGGGCTTCATTGTCAAACAAATAAAAATAAATAATATGGACTATTTATCAATGTTTTTCTTGTGGCTTGGATTCGCCACAGATCGG
>NZ_CALFIG010000034.1 GCF_937876455.1 uncultured Flavobacterium sp. | reverse complement strand
AATAATTTGTAATGGTTTAGTTTTTACTTAAATATTATGTAAAATAGAATTAATACGCTAAGAATGCTTTATTATATTCTTTTAAATCTAATAAATTATTTGCTTTTGTAGCGTCTTGAGTAAGCGCAATAAAATAAGCTAAACTTTCTAAATCATTGTCTTTTGAAAAATTAAAAGAAGTAATTTCTTCTTCAGAAGTTTCGTCTGCTGGAATTCCAATGTAGAAAGCTTTTTGATTTTCTAAATGTTCATAAGCCAATCTCAAGGCTTTTGTTAACACAGGATTTTTTTCTTCTAATGAAAGGGTTCGTAATTCTTTTAAATTTTCAATAATTGTTTCGCAACCAAATTTTTTAGCTGTTAATTCTTTTTGAATTTTTTGAACGAGGGCAAGGGCAGTTTTATTTTTCAAAATGTGTTATTTTTAAGTCGCAAAAATAATTCAATATTTACGGATAAACAACTTATTTATTATTTCTATTAAAGTTTTTTGAATTATAATATACATTATGTAAAATAGAAAATTTACTTCTAGCATATATATAGTTTTTAAATTAATTGTACATTTGATGTACTATTCCACACACCTATTATGAAGAATACTTTTGCAGAAAATATTGTAGACTTTCTTAAACAGTATGAGCCTTTTAAAAATGTTGATTATGCTGATTTGTTTGAAATTGCATCACACAGCGAAATTATTTATTTAGAAAAAAATAAACGTCTTTTTAAAATAAATGACGAATTGCATGCTAATTTTTATATTGTCAATGCTGGAGTTATTCATTTGACTAAAATAATTGATGCGCAAGAAACTTTAATTTCAAAATGTTATTTAGGTTCTATTTTTGGATTAAGACCTTTCTTTGCTAAAAATAATTATGCTTTAAATGCAATTGCGAACGAGGATGCTATTGTTTATGCTATTCCTATTGCACTTTTCAAACCTTTATTAACAAAATATACTTCTGTATTAGACTATTTCTTAGAAAGTTTTTCGCATCAGGCAAAATCTAAAGGAGAAAATTATCAAAATATAAAAGCAGTTTCAGAATCCACTTCGGATACTGAAACTACTGATTTTTCCTATTTCCAAGAGTTGGAATATGACAAAGAACCTTTGTTAGTACCTACTACTGCTACTATTTCATTAGTTGCTAAGAAAATGGTAGAACTACAAAAATCTTGTGCAATAGTTACTAATAACGCACGTATTATTGGCCTAGTCACAGATACAGATTTTAGGAAAAAAATTGCGTTTGGGCTCATTCAATTAGATGCCGATATTACACAATTAATGCAAACTAACTTTGTTATTGTAGATGCTGCTATTTCTGTTGCTGAAGCGCAATTATTACTTTTAAAAAATGATGCGTCACATCTATGTGTAACAGAAGATGGTTCTGAAAATACCCGCATTAAAGGCATAATTTCAGAGCGAGATATTATTAAATCACAATCCAATAATCCAGGTGTACTGATTGATGAAATAAGAAATGCGAAAAATTTTGATGAAATTAAATATATTCATTCAAAGTATCTTTTTGTTATTCAAAATTCATTTACAAAAAATATTCCGATTCCTCATATTGCAAATACAGCTGGCGAAATATTACATTCTATTATTCAGCAATGTATAAAATTAGCACTAGAGTCATTGGGAACACCTCCTGCTCGCTTCGTTTGGTTAGCACTCGGAAGTCAGGCAAGAAAAGAACAACTAGTCTTAAGTGATCAAGATAATATGTTAATTTATGAAGACGTAGCCCCTGATAAGCATAGAGATGTTAAGTTTTATTTTGTACAATTAGCAAAATCCGTAATTCAAAAAATGGAAACACTAGGCTACAAACCCTGTCCAAATGAGCATTTAGCTAGCAATATTAAATGGTGTAAATCACTTTCAGATTTCGCCAACTTATATACCAATTGGATTAAAACACCAGGTGAAAACATGAGCGATTTTAGTGGTATTTTCTTTGATTATGAATACATTTATGGTGAAACAAAAATTAAAGACGCCTTAGAAATTGCTATTTATCAGAGTTTTAGCAATAATAAACTGTTCTTTGATTATATAGGTAACCAATTATTAAAAACACCGCAACCCCTCACCTTCTTCAAAAAATTTGCTGTAGAAGAACACGGTGTTCATAAAGATTTCTTTAATATTAAGCTAAAAGGTATTCAATTTTTTGTTGATGCTGCTCGAATTTTTGCATTAAGCCATAATTTAAAAGGAGTTTCAAATACCTATCTACGTTTTAAACAAATGGCTATGATTGATGTGAAAAATAAAGAAAAATACCTTGATTTCGCTGAAAACTATATGGAATTAGTACGACTGAGAACGAATGAAGGCGTGCTAAATGATAATGATGGAAGCTATATTAATCCTTCAAAACTAAGTAAAATAGATAAAGAGGAA
>NZ_CALFIG010000033.1 GCF_937876455.1 uncultured Flavobacterium sp. | reverse complement strand
GGAGTTCAGACGTGTGCTCTTCCGATCTTATAGCTGTAATGGAAAATGAATTGAAAAAAGGATGAATATATTGCGAAATAATGTTTCCATTTTCGGCTTGTTGAAAATGAATATCTGTTGCATTCATAATTAAAAACAAGGACATTAAAACCACTTCAAAATACAAAATAGTATTTGCATCTTTACTGGCATATCCTTTTAATTCTGAATTAGTAAAACGTTTTACTTTAATAACATTTCTTCTTATCCAAAATACAAAAACGGCTAATAATACTAATACGGCTAAAATTTCAAATGAGCCAATTAGAAAACCATACAAACTTCCTAAACCTGAAAATACTCTATGCGTCCCAAAAAGACCATCAATAACAATTTCTAATAATTCTAAATTGATGATAATAAACCCAATATACACTATTAAATGTAAAAGTGCTGGAATAGGACGAGAAAACATTTTTTTCTGCCCTAAAGCAATTAAGAACATGTTTTTCCATCTCGCAGAAGAATTATCTGAGCGGTTAATAGCTGTTCCTAATTTTATATTTCTAATAATTTTTTTTACATTTTTTACGAAATACCCCACTCCTATGGCGAGTATACAAGCAAAAATAATATTGGGTAAAAAATTCATAGATTTCTATTTAGTTGTTTGCTCCTTAATTTTTGTGCTTGATTCATTTGGCACAATGTATGGTTTATTTTTCTTTCCAAAAAAAGACACATTGATATAACGTGTTGGGTTTAATCTCAAATCTTGTAATAATAATTCTAATTCTTTTGCTGTTTTAGTTACATTAACATATAATGCATCGTCTTTCATAAGTTTACCCATTGAGCCTTTTCCTTGTTCAACATCTTGTAAAACGCCATTAACGTTTGCTAACGTTTTCTCTAAATTTTTAACTGTGGAAGCTAAATTTGCTTTGGCTAAAGAATCTGAGATTTTAGTTAGGTTAGCAGCTGTTTTTTCAAAATTAGTAAATGTAGCATTTAGCTTTGATTTATTTGATGTAACTAGGTCATTTGCGTTTTTAGCAACTTGACTAAATTCATCTAAAGTTTGTTGCAAAGAGGCAATACTTAATCTAAGATTAGCTTGAGTAGATTTATCTAGGGTAGAATTTACACCTTCAAAAAGTTGATTAGCGTTATCTAATAATTTTTCAACTTTTACTTTTAACGGCTCCATTTGTACGGCTAGTTCATCAGCTAAACCTAATTTATTTGCTGCTTTTAACGTATCTCCTGAAACCGCATAGTTTTTATCGGCAAAATTTACAATAATGGCAATTTCTCTACCTCCTACAATGCCCATTCCTTGAATTTCGGCTAAACTAGATTTTGCAATTTGAACTTGTTCGTTAGTAATTGCCATTTCAACAAGCATCTTACCGTTTTCAAGCACATCAATTTTATTAATTTTTCCAATTGTTAATCCGTTAACGGTAACTGGAGAAGAAGGCGCCAAACCAGCCACATTATCATACACCACATACAATTTTGTTGTAGTATCAAATAAATTTTTTCCTTTTAAAAAACTAAATCCCCAATAGAACAATACTATTGATAAAATAACTAATACGGCAACTTTTAACTCTCTTGTAACTTTCAATGTAAGGTTGTTTTATTTTACAAAAATACTAATATTTATTTGATGGCTTCGCTTATACTAATTTTTTTACCATTTTTTATAGCTACAATAAATGCGGAAGAATATCCTTTCGCTTGAGCTTCTTTCAATAATTCTTTTGCAGCCTTATGTTCATTTACTGTGCCATAAAAATATTTATATAAGGTATTTTCTTTTTCTACTGTTACAGATTTTAAACCTTTAAAATTAGAAGGGATCGTTTCTAGTTTTTTTGTGCTAGTAGCAATTTGAACCGAAAAAACAACTGCATCGTGAGATACTGTTTTTTCAGCTGGAGCAACTTCTTTTTTAATTGGTTCTTCTTTTTTAACTTCTTCTTTTTTCTCTATTTTTTCAACTTCCTTTTTAGGTGTTTCTGAAGTAAATGATTCTTTTTTATAGCTCAGTACAGCGGTGGAAATGGCTTCGGCTAATTTATCTTGACCATTTTCTGAATTTAAAAATGCGCCTTCGGTCTTATGAGATACAAACCCCATTTCTACTAAAATTCTAGGCATAGTTATCTTTCTTAACACTAAAAAACCAGCTTGTTTTACCCCTCTATTCTTATTTCCTGTATATTTAATAAAGGCTTCTTGAATTTTACTAGCGATAGCAATGCTTTGTTCTAAATTTTCTTCTTGCTGAATTGATAACCCCATAACTGATTCAGGCTTATTAGGATCAAATCCATCGTATTTTATTTTGTAGTTTTTTTCTAGAGTAACAACAGCATTTTCTTTCTTTGCTACCTCTAAATTAGCTGCATTTCGAGTGATACCCATCACAAAAGTTTCATTTCCATCTGCTGTTTGGTTTGCATTTGCATTACAATGGACAGATATAAACAAATGCCCTTTTGACTTATTTGCAATATTAGCTCTCTCATCAAGTTCTACGAAAACATCAGTATTTCTAGTATAAATAACTTCAATATCTGCTTCTTTTTCTAATATAGCGCCAATTTTCAAAACTGTCTTTAATGCTATATTTTTTTCAATATTTCCATGGTATGTTGCGCCATAGTCTTTACCGCCATGGCCAGCATCTAAAACAACTTTAAACTTTTTGTTTTGTGCCCAAGTAAAAATTGTAAAAAGCAAGACACATGCTAGTATAAAATTCCTTTTCTTACCCATATTATTCTTTATCTTCTACCATAAAAGCAGTGTTAAAACCTTTTGTTTTAGCTTCAGCGAGTAATTTTTTACCTTCTTCAGCACTTGAAGCGTTCCCATAAAAATATTTATATGCATTGCCTTCTTGTTTCATAGTTACGTTTAGTAAACCTTTAAAATTAGCAGGCACTAAATCTAATTTTGTGGTACTATATCCTATTTGCACTCTGTATTTTTTTTGATCAACAACTTGAGGTTGCACATCTAAAGGAATAGTTTTTACCGTATCAACAATAGGTACAATTTCAGGTTTGGGCTCTTCTATAATAATAGGTGTAAGTACTTTTGGTTCAAACAATGGAGTTTCTGTTCCTAACAATTGATTTTTATATTTAAGAATTGCCAAAGCTATAACTTGAGCAAAGTTTTGTCTTCCTTCTTTAGAATTTAAATACTTGGATTCTTTATAATTAGATAAAAATCCTAACTCAATAAGTACTCCTGGCATAACGGTAGCATCTAACACCCATAAAGGTTGCTGATGCATACCTAAATCTTTTCGCGTTAAGGTATTTTTGAATTGATATTGAATTTCACTAGCAAATTCAATGCTTTGTAATAATGTTTCTTCTTGTAAAATTTTTAATCCTATTTGAGTACTCGGATTATTTGGGTCAAATCCTTTATAATTTTTCTTATAATCATCTTCTTGAAAAATTACGGCATTTTCTGTTTTAGCAATTTCAAAATTCATATTGGAACGAGAAAGCCCCATTACTAATGTCATTGAACCAGAAGGATTTGGAGAAACAGAAGAATTACAATGTACCGAAACAAATAAATTCGCACCAAAATCATTTGCTATTTTTGCTCTATCACGTAAAGGAATAAAGACATCTGTAGTTCGTGTATACTTGATATCAAAATCAGAATAATTTTTTAATAGTTCGCCTATTTGTAATACTACATCTAGAGCAATTTCTTTTTCTACGCAACCATTTTTATTTGCACCAGGATCTTTACCTCCATGTCCTGCATCTAAAACTAATTTAAATTTTCCTTCTTGCGAAAATGAAAGAGAGGATATGGTTAGTATAAGTACTATTAAAATTTTCTTCATGTTTTTAAATAAGTTATAATTTTACTAATTAAATAAAATTTAACAAAAAATATACGTAAGTTTGACACCGCAAAAATCGAACCATTTTTTACAAAAATAGTATATATACAT
>NZ_CALFIG010000032.1 GCF_937876455.1 uncultured Flavobacterium sp. | reverse complement strand
GATCTACACAGGCGAAGACACTCTTTCCCTACACGACGCTCTTCCGATCTTTGTGTTAGAGTAGTGCACTGTAATTCCTGTTATTGAAGAGGAAGCTGTATAAACAGCAGCAAAAGTAACACCCCCATTCGTGCTTTTATATAGTACGTTGTCGTTAGCCACAAAAATAACACCATCATTTGAAGGCGCTATACTAATTAATTCAATATTTCCCGAACCAACACTATTTGTGTTTTGTTGTGACCAAGCTCCATTTACTAATTTAAACAACCCATTAAAACCAGAATAAATAGCACCTTGTCCGTCACTTTTTATGGGTGTAACCCAATTCCCATCCACACCTCCAGGTGAACTCACACTACCTGTTATGCTGTTGCCCCCGTTGTTTGAAATGTACATAGGATTTCCAAATTGAATAAATCCATAATAAAGATTACTATTACTTTGACTTACAGCAGCATCCATACCGTCTGCGCCATAAAAATTTTTCCATCCAGCATTGCTAAATGCATAGCCACCATTATCTTGAAGTCCGCCAACCATTTTACCAGAGGATTGTTTAGATACAGAAATTTTATAGAATTGACTAATTTGCAGACCGCCCGTTAAATCGTTAAAAGACAAACCATTATCTTCGCTAACATACACCCCTCCGTCACTTCCACAATATAATTTTCCATTTAAAAATTGTAAAAAATGAATATCAGCATGCGTGTAAGTAGGTGTAGAGGGTGCACTCCAATTATTTACTTTAGTTACACTACTGCCGCTGTTTGATGATTTCCAAATATTTAAACACCCTGTAAATAAAACATTTGCATTTGTAGGAGAAACCGCTAGTGCTAAATCATACCAACTCTGTGTAGATTCTAGAATATCTGTTGCACCAGAAGTTTTATTAAAAGAAGTACCGCTATTAGTAGATTGATAAATACCATTTAAAGCGTTACTTGTATTAACACTTAAAATATACACATAATTTGAATTTGCAGGAGTTACATCTAATAGCATTCGCCCTGTTGAGCCTGAAGCAGAAAGACCAGAGGTGATATTTGTAAACGTATCTCCCGTGTTTGTGGATTTATAAAATTTATTGTTTGAAGTAGCATATACAATTGTGGGGTCTGTTGGCTTAAAACGTATTGAACCTTGAGAAAAATCACCGGTTTGCTCCACCGCCCATGTGGTTCCACCGTCTATTGTTCTATAAACTCCTGCGCTAGTTGCACATAAAATAATTTGATTGTTTGTCGGATGAATAATAAGATCGCCAGCAAAATTTGAAGTCCCAGTAAAGCTTAAACCTGTTGTATTCCAAGAAATACCGCCATTAGTTGATTTTAAAACACCAACAGAATAGGTGTCAGACGCATCTCGGTCCCCCGTGGCAATATATATTATATTTGAGTTTGTAGGATCAACAGCAATGCCCGACACACCTATTTGTGGTAACTCATCCGATAGAGGTATCCAAGATGAGCCACTGTTTGTTGATTTCCAAATCCCACCGGCAGGCGCACCTATATATATTGTTGTAGGATTAGACGGGTCTACAGCTACTACATTTACTCTTCCTTGTCCAGAAGACCAAGAACCTGTATTTGTATGTGTAAACGGACCTACAGGCTCCCAATTACTTGGCGGTAAAGATTGAATGGTTGAACTTCTATTTGTGGATCTATTTTTTTTAGTATTCCATGCTTCCCATAGCTGTTGAGGCGTCATAATTGTACCATCCGCATTTAACTGATTTTGCCAATGATATTCCCATCTTTTAAAGGGTTTAAAGCCGCTTCCTTTTTTAGTTCGATCTCTGTTTAACCAATAGTTATTAAAAATAGTAACTTCTTGTTCAAACAAGTTTGTTTTTACAACTTCAGCGGTAGACGCGTTCCAAGGAACGTTTTTGTTAAATTGTCCAAAAATAAAAACAGAAAATAAACAAAAGAAAGTTAAGTAGATATTTTTCATAGCAGTAGTCATTTTGGTTAGACAAACATACTAAAAAAAATAAAAACGAAGTTTTTACAAATGTAAAAAACAATAAAGACCATTTAGAAATGTGTATTTTTGCAACAAATAATTTTCCAAAATGAAAAATCGCACTATTTTTATTTTTTGCTTTTCAATTTTATTAGTCTCTATTTTTATAGCGATTTATTCTTTAATAAATAGAAGAAACCTTCCTATTTATACACCACGTGATGTAAATCCTGAATTAGTAGATTCTACAGTTCAACATATTGGTTATAATCATAAAATCGCTCCTTTTTCATTTACGAACCAAAACGGCAAAACAATTACAAATAAAGATTATGAAGGAAAAATATACGTAGCCGATTTCTTTTTTACAACTTGTCAAACCATTTGTCCAAAGATGACCACAAATATGGTTTGGTTACAAGATAAAATTAAAGACAATCCAAAAGTTAAATTACTTTCTCACACTGTATTTCCTGATGAGGATACGGTTGAGGTTTTGAAAGAATATGCAAAAGCAAAAGGCGTGCTAGATACTAAATGGAATTTAGTAACAGGCAATCAGAAAGAAATTTATAAAATTGCGAGACAGTCTTATTTAGTTGTAAAAACAGGAAAACCAGAAGAATTATACGATATGGTTCATACAGAAAACTTTGTCTTAGTAGATCAAAAGGGTCGAATCAGAGGGTTTTATAACGGAACGCTTTTAAACGAAACCAAAAAAGGAGAAAAAAACATGAACCAACTTTTGGAAGATATTGAGTTTTTGTCTAATCAAGAATAAAGTATTAAGGTACTTTTTTTCCTTGACTTTCTGTCCATATTGCAAACCAATCTTCTATTGATAAAGTTATCGTTTTTACGTGAGCTAAATTCGTGATTCTATCTAGATTTGTTGTGCCCACTACAGGCAATATCCCCGCAGGATGTTTCAAAATCCACGCTAACAAAATAATTTCCTTACCACATTCATATTTTGTTTCAAGTTTTGAAAGGAGTTGATGTAAACGCAGGGTTTGCTCGTTTGTTTCTTTAAAAACAGCACCTAGCGGATTCCAGGCCATTGGCACAATATTATGTAATTGCATAAAATCTATACTTCCATTTAGCATAGATTCAAAATGCGTTGCCGAAAATTGAATTTGATTATAAGAAATAGGAATGTTTTTTTGAAGCAAAGCGGTTTGTTCAACAGAAAAGTTAGATACGCCAAAATCTTTAATTTTCCCCGTTTCTTTTAATTTAGTTATCGCTTCTGCAATTTCATCGGCTTGCATTAGAGGGCTTGGTCTGTGGAGCAATAAAACATCTAAATACTCTGTTTGTAAATTTTTTAACGACTGTTCTACGCTCCAAATAATATAGGATTTACTATAATCATAATGCTTTAAAGCATATTCTCTAGTTCCTCCAACATATTTTATGCCGCATTTTGAAATAAATTGTACGTTATCTCTAGGAATATTCATTTCTTGCCACGCTTCTCCAAAGGAGGCTTCGGTAGTATATCCGCCATAAATATCGGCATGATCAAAGGAGGTAATCCCTTGATTTAGATAAGCAAAAATGCGCTCTTGCATATCCCTTTTAGCTAAATTATTACCCCAAACACCCCAATTCATCGTGCCAGCAATAAGTGTAGAAAGATCCTTTGACATACTCATATTTTATTGTATCAAATATATAAAAAAGAGAAGAAACAAAAGAATTTACAGATTTTCTTCCAACTAATATGTTTCTAAAGTATAATTTAACGGACTCTTAACATCAAAAAATAATTAAAAATTACAATTTGCACCCAATTATTAAAATTAAAATCCATAATTGAAATAATAGAGCAAATGGAACAGCAAACAGAAACAATTGACGTGGCGTCACTTAATGAAAAAATACAGCAAGAAAGTGCATTTATTGAAGTGTTGACTTTTGAAATGAACAAAACTATTGTAGGTCAAAAACACATGATAGAACGCTTGTTGATAGGGCTTTTAGGGCAAGGTCATATTTTATTAGAAGGAATGCCCGGATTAGCCAAAACATTGGCAATAAATACTTTGTCAAAAGCGGTTCAAGGCTCGTTTAGCCGTATACAGTTTACCCCTGATTTATTACCAGCAGATGTGGTAGGAACAATGGTGTATAACTTAAAAGAAAATGCATTTACAGTTAAAAAAGGCCCTGTATTTGCCAATTTTGTTTTGGCAGATGAAATCAATAGGGCTCCCGCTAAAGTACAATCGGCATTGTTAGAAGCCATGCAAGAAAAACAAGTCACAATAGGGGATGTTTCCTATAAGCTTGACGTGCCTTTTTTGGTATTAGCCACTCAAAACCCTGTTGAACAAGAGGGAACTTATCCGTTACCTGAAGCACAAATGGATCGTTTCATGTTAAAAACAATTGTGGATTATCCAAAAATGGAAGAAGAACAGGCTATTATTAGAATGAGTTTACAAGGCGGATTACCCTCTATAAATCCGGTAGTAAGTGTCGATCAAATTCTTCGTGCTCAGGCATTGGTTAAAGAAGTATATATGGACGAAAAAATTGAGAACTATATTCTAAATCTTGTTTTTGCTACACGTTTCCCAGAAAAATACAGATTAGAAAATCTTAAACCGTTTATTCAATATGGTGCTTCTCCTAGAGGAAGTATTAATTTAGCTTTAGCGGCAAAATGCTATGCTTTTATTAAACGAAGAGGATATGTTATTCCAGAAGACGTGCGCGCTGTTGTGCATGATGTCTTGCGTCATAGAATAGGAATCACATATGAAGCCGAAGCTGAAAATATTAGCACTGAAACTATCATTTCAAAAATAATAAATCAAGTTCAAGTCCCATAAACGGCAAATTAAACTAAAATGGAAACTAAAGAACTGCTAAAAAAAGTAAAGAAGATAGAAATTAAAACCCGAAGACTGAGTAATCATCTTTTTTCGGGACACTATCATTCGTCTTTTAAAGGCAGGGGAGTAACGTTTTCAGAAGTGAGACCCTATCAATATGGAGATGACTTTAGAGCCATTGATTGGAATGTTACAGCAAGAAATAATGATACCTATATAAAAGTATTTGAAGAGGAAAGAGAATTAACACTTCTTTTAATGGTTGATTGTAGTGCGTCACAATCATTTGGTTCTTCGTTACAAAATAAAAATGAAATTATTGCTGAAATCGCAGCTACATTAGCTTTTTCAGCCACACAAAACAATGATAAAATTGGTTTAGTGCTTTTTTCCGATCAAGTAGAATTATTTATTCCGCCCAAAAAAGGAAAAACACATGTCTTGCGAATTATTAGAGAATTAGTAGAATGGCAACCTAAAAGTAACAAAACAGCTATTCATGTAGCTTTAGAATTTGTGTCTCAAGTCATGAAAAAGAAAGCCATACTATTTTTAATTTCTGATTTCAGGGATTCAAATTACCAAAAATCACTTCAAATCGCAGCTAAAAAACATGATGTAACTGGAATTAGAGTGTATGATAAAAGAGAACAATATCTCCCTAACTTAGGTTTAGTTTCTGTTGTAGACGCTGAAACAAATGCCCATATTTGGCTAGACACACAGTCTCCAGAAGTTCGCCATGCTTATGAAAATGAATTTAAAACACAAGAAGCCTATTGTTTTTCCGCTTTTTCTAAATGTGGAGCAGGTTTAGTTAATACACATACCGAAGAAAGCTATGTTTCTAAATTATTAACGTATTTTAAATCGAGAAGTTAATGAAAAGGTATATTGTACTGTTATTGTTTGGTTTTTACACTTCTGTTGCACAAACAGTAACGACTTCTGTTGATAAAAAAACAATAAAAATTGGCGATCAAGTTACGTTAACACTTCAGCTTAATGCAAAAAAAACAGACCAAGTTGTTTTTCCTGAACTAGATTCAATAGGTAAATGGGAAGTAGTTACAAACCATCCTGTTAAAACGATTCGACAAAAAAACATTGACCAATTAGTCAAAAAATATACCATCACGCAATTTAATTCGGGCACTTATACCATTCCTTCGGTTGAAATAGTGTACAATAAGCAAAAAATAAACACCCAAAAACAAACAATAGAAGTAAAAGATGTTAATGTTGATACGCTTAAACAACCCTTATATGACATTAAACAAGATGAATCAATTAACTTTAATACAACTTTAAATGAGGCTGAACCATTAGTTTTTTGGCAAGTGATTTTAGTCTTTTTATTACTTGGTATTGTTCCGGCAATCGTTTACTGGTTAATCAAACGAATACATGCTAAATATGATTTAAAAAGAGAGAAATACACACCACCGTTTACGCTTTTTTCTTTACAATTCTCATCATTAGAATCTTTAAAAGCACAACCTAAACTATTTTATTCTAAAGCGACAGAATTAATAAAATCGTACTTTGAAGTAACGATAGAAATTCCCGCTCTAGAGAGCACGACAGATGAATTTTTGATTTGGGTTAACCAAAAAACAAAAGAACAAAAATTAGAAATTTCCCAAACTACGTTACAATCTCTTGAACAGGTGTTTAGACATGCCGATTTAGTAAAATTTGCTAAGTCTGAATTAAATGAGACAATTCTCCTTCAAGATCAAAAAACAATTTTTACTTGTATTCAAGAATTTCATGACAAATTGCCACAATCTAACGAAGAAATACGTGTAGCTAGAGCATTGGAAGCGGAACAAAAAAGACAATTTAAAAATAAAAATTACCGTCAATTTGCGGTAGTACTTAGTTTTTTATTAACAGCAATTGCAGGTACAGTCTATTTAGGCTATCAAAACATTTACGATGCCTTATTACAATACCAAAACGGCAAAGATTCACATTATTATTTAGCCAAAGATTGGGTAACGTCTGAATATGGTTATCCTGCGATACAAATCACCACGCCAAAAGCCTTAGCACGAAACGCCTCAGATAGCATTGCTCCTAGTATAAAATCAACAGCGACTTTTAAGTGGAATAGTTTAAAAGATAATATTGCTATTTCTGTTGAAACGAAAGTGTTTAAAGATACTACTAAATTTGAGTTAGTAGAAATTATTGATTATGAACAAGACCTATTGCTTCAACAAGGTGTAAAAAAATTAAAAGTAGATGCTAAAAAATTTAAAAATCAAAATGGTGTTGAAGGGGACGAATTAGTATCAAATTTTGAGTTTTTAATCAATGGAGAAATTGAAAAAATTACAGGTATAATTTTAGTTTTACATGATGAAACGAGTCTAAAAACCGTTCGAATTTTTTGTAGAACAACCGATAAAGAGAAAACTAATTTTATTGAAAAAATAAAAAACAGTATCCAACTCATTCCAGACGAAGATGAACAGTAACTCGTTTTTACATCCAGAATTACTAGCATTACTCATTCTGGTCCCAATTATTATTTTTTGGTATGTGAAAGCAGCACCAAAGGCTCAACCTACATTAAAAGTAAGTCAGATAGCCACTGATGTACAAACAAAAACGTGGCGATCACGCACTAGACCTTATTTATGGGTATTGCGCGTAGTAGCTTTTATAGGTATGGTGTTGGCTCTTGCAAGACCCATTAGTACTGAAAAATCTAACTTTACAAGTTATAAAAACGGAATTGATATTGTAATTGCCACCGATGTGTCAGGTTCAATGTTGGCAACGGATCTAAAACCAAACCGATTAGAAGCAGTCAAACAAGTAGCAGCAGATTTTATAAAAAATAGGGCAAATGACCGTATGTGTTTAGTGGTATATGCGGGCGAAAGTTATACTAGAACACCAGTTACTTCAGATCATCAAATGGTGCTCACTTCGTTAGCAGACGTTCAATACAATGGATATGTTTTAGAAGACGGTACGGCAATAGGCATTGGTTTAGCCACAGCTATAAACAGACTAAAAACAAGTAAGTCAAAAACAAAAATTATTATATTGCTTACAGACGGGGTAAATAACAAAGGCAGTCTAGATCCAATTTCTGCTGCTGAAATTGCTACGGCCTATGGAATAAAAGTATATACAATAGGTGTGGGCACAAACGGAATAGCAAATGTACCTTATACTACAGATGCTAACGGAAATATATTGTATCAAAAACAGCAGGTTGAAATTGATGAAGCACTGATGCAACAAATTGCGTCAACGACGAAAGGAAAATATTTTAGAGCGACATCAAATGAAAAATTAGCCGCTATATATAATGAAATAGATCAATTAGAAAAAACAATAATTAAAGAGCAAAAACAGTTAAAATTTCAAGAAGAATTTCGTTTTTGGTTACTACTGGCAATAGCTTGTTTAGCTGTTGAATTTGCCCTAAAAAAAATAATTTATAAAAGTTTTATTTAATGTTTACGATAGAAAAACCCCTATATTTTCTTTTGTTGCTACTTATTCCTTTATTCGTAGTAGTAAGGCATTATTATTTAAACTGGCAAAGAAAAAAACAATTGGAGTTCGGAAACCCGATTGCTTTACAGAAAATTGTAAAATTTACCACCGTAAATCACGAACAAATTAGATTTATTCTTTTTTTAACGATTCTTTTTTTCAGTATTTTAGCACTAGTTAATCCTAAATTTGGTGCTGAAAAAAATAGCATTACAGCGCAAGGAGTTGAGGTTGTTTTTGCCTTAGATGTTTCAAAAAGCATGCTGTGTAAAGACGTTTCTCCCAATCGTTTAGAACGTGCCAAACAAATTATTTCACAATTAGTCGACCAGTTAGATGCGGAACGAATGGGCATGGTGGCTTATGCAGGTAATGCCTATCCTGTTTTGCCAATGACAACAGATTATGCATTGGCTAAAATGTATTTACAAACGATAAATACAGATTTAATTTCTTCTCAAGGAACCGCTATTAATACAGCACTAAAAACAGGAGTTGACTTTTTTGACAATCCTAATGCGGGAAAAGTACTCATTTTACTTTCAGACGGAGAAGACCACGAAGAAGCGGCTGAAAAAGCAGCTATTTATGCTAAAGATAAAGAGGTTAAAGTACTCACTATAGGAATAGGAACACCTCAAGGAGGCCCTATTTATTTTATTGATGAATACGGCGAACCTCAAGTTAAAAAAGACAAAGAAGGAAAAGAAGTTGTTACCAAACTTCAAGAAACTGTATTAGAGAATATAGCAAAAAATGCATCTGGGAGTTACATTTATGCCAACCAAACAGATGAGGTTGTCGCGCTTGTTAAAAAAGAAATCCAATCTATGAAAAAAGCAACGGTTAAATCGCAACAAGTTGCCCAACAAAAATCGCAATTTCAATGGTTTTTAGGTGTGGCTTTAGTGTTATTCTTACTAGATGTGTTTTTTATTGAAAACAAGCTATTTTCTTTTACACAAAGAAATAAAAGAGAGAAAAATGAATAAAATATTACTACAACTAAGCTTGCTTTTATTTATTTCGGTTGTTTTTTCACAGCAAGAAGTAAAACAAAAAAATCTTGCGTTAAAACAAAAGGAAGTGCAACTAAGAGAATTAAAGAATAATTCCAAAAAACAACAACATCAAGCAACATATAATTTAGGAAACACCATTTATAAATCAAAGCAATATAACGAAGCAAAACAGAATTACAAACTTGCACTTTCAACTGCTAAAACGAAAGCTGAAAAACACAAAGCCTATCATAATTTAGGGAATGTGTACATGCGGGAAAAAAAATATGACAAAGCCGTTGATAGTTATAAAAATGCCTTAAAAAACAACCCAAAAGACGAAGAAACACGCTATAATTTAGCAGTTGCTCAACGAAAATTGAAACAAAATCCGCCTCCAAAAAATAAACCGAAGAATAAGGATAAAAAACAACCAAAAAACAATAAAGACAAGAATAAAAATTCTCAAAAAAACAAAAATGATCAATCTCAATCTAAGCCAAAAGGAACCAACAAACAGCGTATGGAAAATATTTTAAATGCTATAGGTAAAGAAGAAAAAAGAGTGCAAGAAAAAGCCAATGCACAACGCGGAAAAACACAAACTCTTGAAACTGATAAGGATTGGTAAACACATATAATGAAATTAAAACAAATGACCTTTAAAAATAATTCGTTACAAATGAAAAAGAATATTTTAACAGCATTTCTTTTTTTAGTTACGTATTTCACTTTTGCTCAAGTGAAATTAGAGGCGCGTGTAAGTAAAACGAATATAATGGTGGGCGAAACCATTCAATTAGATTTTGTATTTAACAACAATGGTCAAAATTTTGAACCGCCACGTTTTGGAAATTTTGAAGTGGCTGGGCCGTTTGTAAGTGCTTCAGAAAACATTGTAAATGGTGCTTATTCTGCTTCACAGCAATATTCGTATGCTCTTCAGGCCACTAAAGCAGGCGTATATACAATTCAGGCCGCTTCAATTGTGTATAAAGGCAAAGCCTATTTTTCAAAACCAATTCAACTTATAGTAAGCAATCAAAAACGAAAAGAATCAACCGCAAATATTTCAGGAAACATCTATCAAACACCTACTAACAAAACAATACCTTCAAAAAATCAAGCTGTTTTTATTGAAGCAGAACTAGCAAAAAAAGAAGTTTATATCAATGAGCCCGTTGAGGTAACGTATCGAATTTATTTACACCCAAAATTTAGAATTCAGCAAGAAAACAAAATAAATTATCCAAAATACAATAACTTTTGGAGCCAAACAGATAATGTCAATTACGACGATTGGCAAGAGGTGTATGTAAACGGTCGAACTTATTATACCAAAGCATTCAGAACGGCTTTACTTTATCCTCAGAAAGCGGGTTTACTCACAATTAATCCCATCACATTAGATCTTAATATTGCTTACCCAACTGGAGAATTAGATTTTTTTGACGATCCAGTTTTCGATACTACTCGAAAAATAGTTGTGTCGAATGTATTAAAAATTAATGTAAAACCCCTTCCAGAAAACGGAAAACCAAGAAACTTCACAGGCGCTGTAGGAGACTTTGATTTTACAGTAGTAGTAGATAAAAATGTAGGCAAAACAGGCGAATCTTTTGAAATGAAATTTATCGTTTCGGGTTCAGGAAACTTGAAATTATTTGACCTTCCAAAACCTATATTTCCACAAAACGTTGAGGTTTTTGAACCAAAGCACACCGAAGACATCAAAGATAATGTATATGGAATGACGGGTAAAATAACAGATAGTTATACACTTATACCTACTAAAAAAGGGGAGTTGCGTTTTCCAGAACAAACTTTCGCATTTTTTAATAGTCAAACAAAAAAATACGAAACCATTACTGCCCAGCCGTTAAAAATGATAATCCAGCAAGGCACAAATACATTGATTAATCATTCAAATGCCAACAAAAAAAATAGCGTTGTCAAAGATTTTTCAGAAACGCAAAGTGCGCCTTCCAGCGGAATTAAATACCTTGTTGGGGTAGCGCTCTTTTTACTCGCATCAATTGTAATTTTTTGGTATTTAAAAAAGAAAAGCAACATAAAAAGTCAAGTTTATGACTCAACTAACGAGTTGGTAATTAATGAAAAAATAAGAGTCGAAACACCAAGTTATCAAATGGAAATACTTGATAAGCAGGATACTTTTGATAAAGAAAAAATGTATCAAAAAATGGAACGCATACTTCATGCAACATTATCCCAAAAAATAAATTTTGAAGGCGGTTTTACGGATAAAACAAGTATTGAAAAAGGATTGCGAGAAGCTAATTATTCAGAAGAAATAATCGAAAATACACTTCGATTGTTGCATACGTGTGAACAAGTAAAATATGCGCCGTTTTTGAATGTAGCTGTTCAAGAAGACTTTCAAACCGCTCAAAAAGTGCTTTCGGCATTAAGACATAAAAATTAATTCTATCGCAATAATTTGCGAATGTGCTCGTTTTTGAGTAGTATTGTTGAAAAGAATTTCTCAAGCTACAACGTATAGGTATGATGCAAAAATTCCTCGGAATACTTATCCTTTTTATTACACAGGTTCAGGCACAACAGAACTTGTGGAAGGGTTATTTTTCGTTTAATGAAATTACTGATGTTTGTGCGGGTAATCAAACTATTTTTGCGTCTACAAAAAATGCTGTTTTTAGTAAAGATTTGAACACAAATAATCTCACGACGTATACGTCTATTAATGATTTAAAACCTAATGAGATTACTACGCTTTTTCATACATCTACAAAGCACACTTTTATAGGAAATGAAAATGGCCAAATCATTATTATTAAACCAGATGGTACTATAGTAAATAAGCCCGATATTATTTTAGAAGTTCCTGTGCCACCTAATTCTAAAAGAATAAATGACTTTTATGAATTCAATGGTAAACTATATGTAAGCACTCAATACGGAATCACTGTTTTTGATTTGACGAATCTAGAAATAGACGAAACCTATTACATTGGTTCATCGGGCGAACTACTAGACGTGTTACAAACCACCGTTTTTAATAATCAAATTTATGCGGTTACGAGAACACAAGGCATCAAAAAAGCAGCCTTATCCAATCCTTTTCTATATGATTATTCGCAATGGAGTGTTTTTGATGGCGGCTATTGGCTAAGCTTAGTTACGTTTAATAATCAACTGATTGGGATGAACTCAAACAATATGTTATATAAGTTTGTGGGTGCTATTCCTCAGTCATTTGCTTCTTTTGGTTCCGTTGGAATAAAATTAAAAACAAGCGCAACATATTTAGTGGCGCATGCCAATTATCAAATTCATGTTTTCAATACGGCCTTAGCTTTACAATCAATAACGTATCAAATAACAGGTATTTCAGATTATTTCACTGGCGCAGCAATTCTAAACAATAAATTATACATTGGCACAAGTAAAAACGGGCTGTTTGAATCTTCCATTCCTGCTACGAATCAATTTACTTTACTATCTCCAAACGGTCCCATTCAAGATTATTCGTTTAAAATAAAAAAAACAATCGACGAATTATGGCTTACACACGGCAGTTATGACCGCACGTATGCGCCCGATTATAAACAAGAAGGTATAAGTGTTTTTGCCCCTCAAGCAGGATGGAGTAGTATTCCAAAGGGCGCATTATTTAATGCCGTTTCTTTAGGAACTATTTTAGAAAACACTAAAAATAAAACAGAAAAATACATTTGCTCTAACCATAGTGGCTTATTAAAAATTGTAAACAAAACCGACGTTACATTATTAAATCATTTAAACACGGGAACATCAGGTTTGGAGAGTTTAACCTATCTTCCCGACCCAACGTATAAATCAGTTCGGCCGAATGGTTTAATACAAGACAAAGACGGGAATATTTGGTTAGCAAACGCTTATGTAAATAAAGCTTTAAAAGTGCTAAAACCTGGAAACAATTGGCAATCATATGATTTAACCAATGTTATTTCTGATGTTACAAACGAACGCTACGGGAATATTGATATTGATAAAAATGGCACAAAATGGATAGCTACTTTTTTGAATGGTGTTATAGGTTTTAACGAAAAATACAACAATAAGTTTATTGTTGTAGGCTTAGATAATGGTTTACCTGACAAAGACGTACGTTGTGTGGCTGTTGACAAAAAAGGACAATTGTGGATTGGTACTTATAAAGGATTACGAATTATTTCTAGTGTAGATCGTTTTATTTCAGAAAATGAATTAACTGCAACAAACATTGTCATTCAGGAAGGCGATTTAGCGCAGGAATTGTTTTATCAACAAATGATACAAGACATTTATGTCGACGGTTCAAACAACAAATGGGTTGCACTTGCTGATGCAGGCGTTTTTCATGTAAGCGCAAATGGTAAAACAACATTACATCGTTTTACCAAAGAAAATTCGCCTTTACCGAGTAATAATGTTTTAGATATTGAAATTGATGAAGTTTCGGGCGAAGTTTTTTTTGCTACAGATAAAGGGACCGTTTCATTTTTAGGCTCATCAACCAAGGGTAGTGATAATTTAGAAGCCGTTTATGTTTATCCAAACCCAATTCGCCCAGATTACACAGGAACCGTAAAAATAGCGGGATTAATGGACAAAGTGAACGTAAAAATTACAGATATAGAAGGTAATTTAGTGTTTGAAACCACTTCTCAAGGCGGAACAGTAGAATGGGACACCACTGCTTTTGGAAAATACAAAGTCGCATCTGGTGTGTATATGGTGTTTGTTAGCGCTGCAGATGGAGCAGAAACAACGGTAAAAAAAATAATGATTGTTAGGTAATGTTCATTAAAACCAAAGCCATTGTCTTAAGCGCATTAAAATATCAAGAAAAAAGCTTGATCGTAAAGTGCTACACCTTACATCATGGCATACAATCGTATTTTGTGCCCTCTGCTTTTTCGTCAAAAAAAGCAAACCAACGCATTGCTTACTTTCAGCCATTAAATAGTCTTGAAATAGAAGCCACGTATAAAAACAAAGGCACACTAGAGCATTTTAAAGAAGTAAAACTCGCATACGTTTATCAATCTATTTGCACCGATATTGTTAAGAGCACAGTCGTCTTGTTCTTGTCTGAAATTTTACATCACAGTATTTTAGAGGAAGAAAAAAACGAAAAATTATTTACTTTTTTAGAAACAGCCTTGTTGTGGTTAGATGCGCATGAAGAAGCTGCTAATTTTCATTTGATTGTACTTTTAGAACTCACAAAACATTTAGGTTTTTATCCCGATACAACCGAAATAGATTTTCCTTTTTTTGATAAATCGGAAGGGTTTTTTACGCCTTTTCAAAGTATAAACGCTTTAAATCAAAACGAAACGGCCATATTCAAAAAATTGATACACTTAAAATTTGATGGCAATCAAAAGGTTTTTGTAGCTATTGAACGGAAAATATTGCTAAAAGTACTACTCGATTATTACACGCTACACTTAGAGGGTTTCAAACAACCAAAATCGCTAGCGGTTTTAAAAGAAGTATTTTCATAACGTACAACTTTTGCCCTTTACCTTTTGCCTTTTGCCTTTAAATCATTACTTTCGCAAATTGATTTAAGTACACGACAAAATGAGCACAAAATTTACTGAATACAAAGGACTTGACTTGCCCACAGTAGCATCTGAAGTTCTTGATTTTTGGAAAAAAAACAACATCTTTGAACAGTCGGTAACTTCTCGTGAAGGAGCAACGCCCTATGTGTTTTTTGAAGGACCACCATCAGCAAATGGTCTGCCAGGCATTCACCACGTGATGGCGCGCGCGATTAAAGATATATTTTGTCGTTATAAAACTCAAAAAGGCTACCAGGTTAAGCGTAAAGCAGGTTGGGACACCCATGGTTTACCGGTAGAATTAGGAACCGAAAAAGAATTGGGTATCACTAAAGAAGATATTGGAAACCCCGAGAGCCTTCGGGGCATTTCAGTAACAGAATACAATGAAGCGTGTAAACGAACAGTAATGCGCTATACAGATGTTTGGAATGATTTGACCGAAAAAATGGGCTATTGGGTAGATATGGAAGATCCATATGTGACGTATAAATCCAAATATATGGAATCGGTTTGGTGGCTACTAAAACAAATTTATAATAAAGATTTACTCTATAAAGGGTATACCATTCAACCGTATTCGCCAAAAGCAGGAACAGGATTATCTTCTCATGAAGTAAATCAGCCCGGTTCGTATAGAGATGTTACGGATACGACTGTTGTAGCACAATTTAAAACTAAAAAAGAAACGTTGCCAAACTTTTTACAAGGTTTTGGAACGATTCATATTTTAGCTTGGACAACTACGCCTTGGACGTTACCAAGTAATACCGCATTGACCGTTGGTCCAAAAATTGACTATGTTTTAGTACAAACATTTAACCAATATACTTTTGAGCCCGTAAATGTTGTTTTAGCTAAGAATTTAGTGGGGAAACAATTTGGAAAAGGATTTTTTGCAAGCACAGAAGCAACTGATTTTGAAAAATTTAAAGCAGGCGATAAAAATATTCCATACCAAATTTTAGCCGAATGTAAAGGTTCAGATTTAGTAGGAATTCGTTACGAACAATTAATGCCCTTAGCGTTACCGTATCAAAATCCTGAAAACGCATTCCGAGTAATTGCAGGTGATTTCGTAACTACGGAAGATGGAACTGGAATTGTTCACACAGCACCAACATTCGGAGCTGATGATGCTAAAGCTGCCAAAGAAGCAACTCCAGAAGTACCACCAATGTTAGTCTTAGATGAAAATGGAAATACAGTTCCTTTAGTAGATTTGCAAGGAAAATTCATTTCAAATCTAGACGAATATTCTGGGAAATACGTTAAAAATGAATACTATAATGAAGGCGAAGCGCCAGAACGCTCTGCCGACGTAGAAATTGCAATCCAATTAAAAGAAGAAAACAAAGCCTTTAAGGTAGAAAAATACGTTCACAGTTACCCACATTGTTGGAGAACCGACAAGCCAATTTTATATTATCCGCTAGATTCTTGGTTTATTAAAGTAACCGAAATCAAAGATAGAATGTTCGATTTAAACGAAACCATCAACTGGAAACCAAAAGCAACTGGAGAAGGACGTTTTGGAAATTGGTTAAAAAACGCCAACGATTGGAACTTGTCTCGTTCAAGATATTGGGGAATTCCGTTACCAATTTGGAGAAGTGAAGATGGAACAGAAGAACTATTAGTAGGTTCGGTGGAAGAATTGTACAATGAAATCGAAAAAGCTATCGCTGCAGGTTTCCAAACCGAAAATCCGTATAAAGGATTCGAAATCGGAAATATGTCTGAAGAAAATTACGATTTAGTCGATTTACATAAAAATGTGGTTGACAGAATTGTTTTAGTTTCTCCTTCAGGCAAACCCATGAAACGCGAGACCGATTTAATTGATGTTTGGTTCGATTCGGGGGCAATGCCTTATGCTCAATGGCATTATCCATTTGAAAATAGAGACTTAATTGACGAAAATAAAGCCTTCCCAGCCGATTTTATTGCCGAAGGCGTAGACCAAACGCGTGGCTGGTTTTATACGTTACACGCCATTGGAACCTTAGTTTTTGATAAAATTGCATACAAAAATGTAGTTTCAAACGGATTAGTACTGGATAAAAACGGACAAAAAATGTCAAAACGTTTAGGAAATGCGGTTGACCCATTCACTACTTTGGCAGAATATGGTCCTGATGCTACACGTTGGTACATGATTTCAAATGCCAACCCTTGGGACAACTTGAAGTTTGACATTGAAGGTGTGGCTGAAGTGCGCCGAAAATTCTTTGGAACACTTTATAATACCTATTCGTTCTTTGCTTTATATGCGAATATTGATGGGTTTACGTATTCTGAAGCCGAAGTGTCATTAGAAGACCGACCAGAAATTGACCGTTGGATTTTATCTGAATTACATACGTTAATTCAAGTGGTTGATGCCGCTTATGCAGATTATGAACCGACAAAAGCAGCTCGTGCTATTTCAGATTTTGTTCAGGAAAATTTAAGTAACTGGTATGTTCGTTTGTGTAGAAGAAGATTCTGGAAAGGCGAATACGCTCAAGATAAAATTGCCGCATATCAAACGCTTTATACTTGTTTACTCACTGTTTCTAAGCTAAGCGCGCCTATTGCGCCGTTTTTTATGGAGCAACTTTATAAGGACTTAAACGAGGTAACACAACAGGAAAAATACGGAAGTGTACACGTAGCAGATTTCCCTGTTTCGGTTGAAAACTTTGTTGATAAATCACTGGAAAGCAAAATGTTAAAGGCGCAAACCATCTCATCATTGGTATTATCGCTTCGTAAAAAGGAAATGATTAAAGTGCGTCAACCTTTGCAAAGAATAATGATTCCAGTGCTTGACGAGATTTTTAGAGCAGAAGTTGAAGCTATTTCCGACTTAATTAAAGCGGAAGTAAATGTCAAAGAAGTCGAACTTTTAGATGATGCATCAGGAGTTTTAGTGAAACAAATCAAACCAAACTTTAAGACCTTAGGGCCTCGTTTTGGTAAAGATATGGGGTTGATTTCCAAAGAGATACAAAACTTAAATCAAGAACAAATCAATCAATTAGATAGAGAAAATGCTTTAGAAATAATATTTTCAGGAAAAAGTATAACTTTAACATCTGATGATGTGGAAATTACATCGCAAGATATTCCAGGGTGGTTAGTGGCTAATGCAAATGGAATAACAGTAGCGTTAGACATTACCATTTCTGATGATTTACGTAAGGAAGGAATAGCAAGGGAATTGGTGAATCGTATTCAAAATATTAGAAAAGATTCTGGATTTGATGTAACAGATAAAATTAAAGTTCAGGTTCAAAAAGAAGAACATGTGTATGAAGCTATAGTGGCAAATGAAACGTATATTAAATCGGAAACACTAACAGAGAGCATTTCTTTTGTAGATGAATTACAAAATGGTATAGTAATTGAGTTTGATGCTATCCAAACAAAATTAGCCATTACAAAATAAAAGTAGTATTAACCAAAATAGAGTGAATTATGGTAGATGAAAATGTAAGATATTCAGATGCTGAATTAGTAGAATTTAAAGAATTAATTTTAGCAAAATTAGATAAAGCTAAAAATGACTTAGAATTAATAAAAAGCGCATATTTAAATGATTTAAATAACGGAACGGATGATACTTCCCCTACATTCAAAGCTTTTGAAGAAGGAAGTGAAACCATGAGTAAAGAAGCGAATTCGCAATTAGCGATTCGTCAAGAGAAATTTATTCGCGATTTAAAAAACGCATTAATTCGAATAGAAAACAAAACCTATGGAATTTGTAAGGTAACAGGTAAACTAATTAATAAAGAGCGATTAAAACTAGTGCCTCATGCTACAATGAGTATTGAAGCTAAGAATATGCAACGCTAGTTTTTTCTAAACCATTAAAAGCCCTAACATTGTTAGGGCTTTTTTATTGCTCTTTTTTTTAAGATTTCAGATACAATTTAAAAAAATTGTAAGATTATTTAACAGATAAATATATATAAAAATGGGTAT
>NZ_CALFIG010000031.1 GCF_937876455.1 uncultured Flavobacterium sp. | reverse complement strand
GCATAATTTTTCCTTTCATTGGCTTAATAGTAATTCCTGGTGGAAGACTATCTCTCTCTATATGATATACAGCATGAGTTCTTATATTTTTATTATCAATTTTAAAAAACTTAGTTCCTTCAATAGTAATCAATATATCACTCCATTTTAAATCTACAACTTCTTCTCTTCTGCCACCAGTTAATAAAAATAATTTAAAACCATCTTTAAGGTAAAATCTATATAAATTTTTCTTTTCGCCTTTACCTCCTAGTTTTACGATAGGATTTGCTGTATCAATTGCTGATATGATATTTTCAAATTCATCTTTTGTTAATGTTTCAATATTTTTTTTGATTTTCTTTTTTGAAGTGTATGATTCAAAAGGGTTCTTCATATTTATTTCTTCAATATCAATTAAGAATTTAAAAAAAGCTTTTAATGCTCCCATACACTTATTAAAACTAACTTCACTACCAAAATGACCGTTAGCCCATAAATAAAAACGTGCAACATCATTTTTAGCAACATCAATAATTCTTGTTATTTCAATATTCTTTACACCTTTGAAAGAATTGCAGAAATAAGTACAAAATCGAATACATTCATCTTTATGTCCTTTTGAAACATCTTTGACATGCTGAGCAAACTCATAATTACCAGATAAGTATTGATTGTACCTTATAACAGCATCAACAATTGAATAATCATTCCCGCTACATGAGGTTTTAACTTTCTGATAATTATTTGCCTTTAATTCTTTTTCAATTAATATGGCTTCAGATACAGCATCTTTATAATCTCTCGACTTTAATACTTTTGTTACTTTTTTGTTTTTTGTGCCACTTATATGGATTCTCACCCTATACTTTTGAATGTCATAGTGATTACAAGTAGGATTATCCAACTTACATTTATGGCAATATATCTTCAACCCCGTATGTGGGTTTTTAGGAAGTTTTAATCTCCTCATGCTGTTAATTTTTCAAATAATTTTTTATCGTTTCCATTCAAACTTTTAATTTTAGTTGTAGGTAAATAGCTTACATCTTCTCCGAGGCTCAGCAATACCATTTCGTAAACAGCGTTATCTTTTACTGTCTTTTTATATACATCTTTCCAATTTTCTGGATATCTATCCATTAAATTAATTACCCAAGGTTTATCTATTTCCACAGCGACATCAATTTCATACACGTAATGTGTTTTTGTATCTGTGTAGATTTTGATACCCTTTTTTTCTAGCCACTTTTTAGTAGCAGTATTATCTTTCGTTTTTATTCTTTCAGCAACCTCAAAAATTGTAAGAATTCTTAAATTTTTTTCTTCATTTATTGTTTTCAAAACTCTAAACCACTCATTCTCCAATATTTTATTACGAGTGGGGAGAATTATTTTTTAGTCAAGTATGACCATTCCAAAACGTACGACCATGACGAATCAGACACAGATTAAATGCAAAAAAGCATAGAACCCCCAAAGGCAAAAGAATGCCTCAATTAAAAATAAGATGTTTGCTGAAACCACTTTTTGGAGACAAAGTGGTGAATAAAAGTTATACGTCTAAACA
>NZ_CALFIG010000030.1 GCF_937876455.1 uncultured Flavobacterium sp. | reverse complement strand
TCCACTATATGTGGGAACCGCTTTAGGCGTTTACTACGTAGACGACACAATGTCAACTTGGCAAGCCTTTGATACCAACTTACCGAATGTTTTTATAACCGATTTAGAAATTAACTTAGAAGACGCCAAAATCGTAGCGGCTACCTATGGAAGGGGGATTTGGCAAACAAATATTCCTGTAGAAATTCCTAGTCTAGATTTAAAATTTGTTTCGGTAACTAATCCAACTATAAATATAAACTGTACCGCCTCAGTTACCCCACAAATTGTAGTAAAAAATGGAGGCCAAAACCCCATTTCATCTGTTGCAATTACTTATTTAGTAGATAACACGCCTAACTCTTTTAATTGGTTGGGCACGATAGCTTCTGGCGCAAATCAACTTATTGATATTCCTTCATTTACAACAAATAGAGGCGCTCACACTTTATCCTTTACAACGACTACAACAGGCGATGCTTTTTCAGACAACAATACTGGAGGAACAACTTTTTATGTAAATGATTCAGGAACTGTAGGTGTTACTAATAATTTTACAACCGTTTCAGACGAATTAATAGTAATTACAGAAGGAGGAAACGGATGGACAAGAGGAAACAGAGCTTCTGGCTTACTAGCAACAAATGGAAATACGGCATACATTACTAATGCCTCAGGAAATTATACTGATAATACAAAATCCTATTTAATTTCACAATGCTATAATTTATCCACTATATCTAATCCAACAATTAATTTTAAATTGGCTTTTGATTTAGAACAAGATTGGGATATCGCATATGTGGAATATAGTACAGATTTTGGAGCAAATTGGACGGTTTTAGGTACAATGGGAACAGGGTGGTATAATAGCGACAGAACTCCTCAAACCTCAGGAACAGATTGTTATAATTGTGTAGGCGCACAATGGACAGGAACAAATACTACCTTATCAAATTATTCGGCTGCTTTAGCTGCTTTAAATACTGAAACAAACGTTATTTTTAGAATTGTTTTTCATTCTGATGAGGGTGTAAACCAATTAGGAATAAATGTTGATGATTTTGTAATATCAGGATCACTTAATACAGAAGATATAAATTTGAACGCAATTCAAATTGCTCCAAACCCTACAAGTAGTTCGTTTAAAATATTCTTTCAGGACATTATACCTAGCAGTATTGAAATTTTTGATGTAACAGGTAAAATTATTTATACAAAAAAGGATAATTTGTTTTCTAATGAAGTAGAAATTAACTTAAACGAAGTTTCTGAAGGTTTATACTTTATTAAAATAACATCCACAGAGCAAAAAATTTACACAGAAAGAATAATCAAAAAGTAAACAAAAAACCCCGTAAAATTTACGGGGTTTTTTGTTCTTGTAATGGTTAACCCTTATTACATTAACTATAGAATTGGTTGTAAAAAGGTAAAATTATTTAACATTTAAGTATAAAAAAATACTAAGTTTTAAGTTGTCAAATGCACTAATTAATATAACGCTCACAACTTTTTTACTGCATAAAGACGTGTAAACAATTCATTTTAATAGCATTACTCCACTAAGTCTCTTCCACAACCCATTTAAATCCTACTCGAGGAATATTTTCAATAGCTAATGCAGGTTCTTCTTTTATTATTTTTCGTAAACGAGAAATGAACACGTCTAAACTTCTGCCTAAAAAATAATCATCACTTCCCCATAGTTCTATTAATATTTTTTCTCTTTTCAACACCATATTTGGGTGGTCTAAAAAGAGTTTTAACAGTTGTGCTTCTCGTTCTGTTAATGTAATTTTGATATGTTGATTTTTTACTAAATAATTTTCGGGCTCAAACAGAAATGAGCCAAAAGAATAATTTTTTATTGATACTTTGTCAGTTGTTTTTTGGCTTCGTTGTAAAAATACTTCGATTTTTAGAATTAATTCCTCTATAGAATATGGCTTAATCAAATAATCATCCGCACCTAATTTCAATCCTTTTATACGGTCTTCTTTTAATGTTTTTGCGGATAAAAAAATTATTGGGATTTCTTGATTTTTTTTCCTAATGTTTTCAGCTATTTGAAAACCATCCATGTCGGGTAGCATAATATCCAATATGACTAAATCAAAAGCTTGAGCACAAAACGTTTCAAACCCTTTTTTACCATTGTTACAGTGCACTACCTCATAATGATGTTCTAAATTATCTGTCGTTAAAAACGCCAGCGTTTCGTCGTCTTCAATATATAAAATTTTTTTTTCCATATTATTATTTTATTTGTTGTTCATTAATTTATATTCATGAATGATTATTGTAACCGTAATTCCTTCTGTCTGATTATTGTGAATGCTAATTTGCCAATGATGCATTTCGCAAATTTTCTTTACATAAGCTAAGCCAATTCCGAAACCTTCTATTTCTTTACTGTCTTCACGAGCCACACGATAAAATTTATCAAAAACAAAAGGCAATTCTCTTTCTGGAATACCCATTCCTTTATCAATAATTTTTAAGATTAATTTGCTGTTTTCTTCAAAAACCAAAATTTGAATATTCGGTCTTTCTCCTGAATATTTAACTGCATTATCTACCAAATTATAAATTACGTTATAAAAATGAAAAGCATCGGCTTGAATTTGATATTCATTTTGTGAAACAATAGAAATCGTAAGCTCTTTTTCAAACTTTAACAACACATTTTCCTTCACAAGCTCTATTATAGGAAGTAATTTTAAAGGGGTTTTTTCAATGGTCATTTGCTTACTCTCTGTTTTAGCAACATACAAAATACGTTCTATATGTTGATTTAACTTCTGCGATTGCTCAATAATAATTTGGTTATACCTTGCTAATTTCGAGTTGGTTTTTATTTCGGGTTGGTCTTTACAATAGGTAGAAGCAATTAATATAGAAGACAAGGGTGTTTTAAACTCATGCGTCATATTATTGATAAAGTCTTTCTGTAAATCTGTATATTTTTTTTGCTTTAACATCAATAATATGGAATATACATAAATGATTAAAACAAATAATAAAACACCTGTAAACACCCAATATTGTTCTAAATTTTTAAAATGGCTTTGTTTCATTTCTGGAAAATGTATCGCAAAATAATAGGTGTAATCCTGATGTTTTACAAAACAATTTTTACATTTTAAGGGTTCTTTTTCTCCTTTACTTGAAATATAACTGCCATAAACCATTTGGTTAGACGAACAATTGTAAACCGCATATTCAAAAGCTAAATCTAATTTTATTTTTTGAAACTCCTCTTTTAGATAATGTTCTAATATCGTATTTTCAAATTCATCATTAACATTTACAATGTAATAATCTTCTGATTGTTTAATTACTTGATTTGAAACCGTTAACCCTGAATGATTATCTCTATATACCTTGTCTAAAACATCTTGAAGGGCAAAAAAAATTTTATCTTCGGTTTCCTTTTTTTCAAGTTTATAGGCGTTGTCAATTAACAAAAGTTGCATAATAATAACTCCTACTATCGCTAAAAGACCAATGATAATGACACTATTTAATCTTGAAAATTTCATGTTTTCTATATTTTTTTAACGATATTACTACAAAAAAGTAAGCAAAATTAGATATTAACAACTCATTAACAGCAATAATATAAGTGATTAACAACAATTTGTAAAATAATAAATATATTTGCTTCACACAAAATTAAAAATTATTCAACTATGAAAACAGTAAAATTACTAGCATTTGCATTATTCGTTTCTACTGCGTCTTTTGCTCAAACACAACAAGATGCAAAAACTGCCGTGGCTACTCCGCAAGTTCCATCTCAATTAAAATGGGATACGGAAGCACATGATTTTGGTACAATTGAAAAAGGTAAGCCTGTTACTTATGAGTTTACGTTTACGAACACAACAAAAAAAGATGTTTTGTTAACTTCTGTAAGAGCGTCTTGTGGTTGTACGGCTACAAATTATACAAAAACAGCTATTAAACCAGGTGAAAAAGGTATTGTTTCTGCAGAATACAATGCGGCTGCCCCTGGTGCTTTCCACAAAACTGTTACTGTTACTACAAGTGAAGAAAATGTTGCGCCAAAAGTGATTACAATTAAAGGAGTAGTAAAAGCAGATGAAGTTCCTGCTCCAGCAGCTCCACAGGCTAAATAATTCAATTGTTTTTTATATATTTATCCCGATACGTTTAAACGTATCGGGATTTTTTATGGAAAAAGCTTTACTACACACACCACTAGGCAACATTCTTGTTGAAGGAGATGAAAACGGATTAACATCGCTTACTATTGTAACTGAAGAAAATACAATAACCGAAAACAAAATTCCCAAAGTATTAGAAACAGCGATTACACAACTTGATGAGTACTTTAATAGGAATCGCACTCATTTTACATTAAAACTACAACCCAAAGGAACCGAGTTTCAAAAAAAAGTATGGCAGAAACTTCTTGAAATTCCATTTGGAACCACAATAAGCTATCAGCAATTATCAAACCAATTAGGCGATTCAAAAGCGATAAGAGCAGTCGCAAATGCTAATAGTAAAAACCCTTTATGGATTATCATTCCTTGCCATCGAGTTATTGGTTCTGATGGGTCACTAACTGGTTATGCGGGTGGATTGTGGCGAAAAAAATGGTTGTTAGAACATGAAAATCCTTCTTTGCAACAACGATTATTTTAAAAAGTTTCTTACATTCGTAAAACAAAATAACTAAAGAATGAAACGGCTCAAAAAATTCTTCAAATGGTTCGCTATTGCAATAAGTAGCATCGTTTTATTACTCTATATTTTTAATGTTGATTATCTTTTAAGAGCGGTGCGAACAATTTACTTAAAAGGTTATGTTACAGCATTTCTAGAAGATTACAAAGAGTTTCCTAATAGAACAATAAGAAAGGGAGAAGCACAACCTTGGGCTATTGCTAAAGATTACAACACTATTGCTGAAACAGCTACATTATACAAAACACATCAAGAATTAAAAACAGTTGCTTTTGTAATTATTAAAAATGATAGTGTTTGGCATGAAAGTTATTTTGATGGTTTCGACAAAAATTCTAAAACCAACTCTTTTTCTATGGCTAAAAGCATGGTTTGCGCTGCATTAGGGAAAGCGATTATGGATCATAAAATAAAAAATCTAGATCAAAAAGTGATTGATTTTTTTCCAAATTTAAAAGGAAAATATGCCAAAGAAGTAACTGTGGGCGATTTAGCCTCAATGTCTTCTGGATTAAATTGGGACGAAAAATATTATAGTCCGTTTTCAATTGTTACGAGAGCCTATTTTGATGATGATTTAAAAAAAATTATTTTAGGTCTTAAAATAAATGAAAAACCAGGGCAAAAATTTAAATACCTAAGTGGCGCTACCCAATTATTAGCCATGTGTATAGAAAAAGCAACAGGCGTTTTCCTTTCAGATTATATTGCTAAAAATTTTTGGCAACCTATGGGCGCCGAACATGATGCTTTATGGCAACTAGACGACCCCGATGGCATTGAAAAGGCATATTGTTGTGTAGCAAGTAACGCAAGAGATTTTGCTCGTTTTGGAAAATTGTTCAAACAAAATGGAAAATGGAACAGCAAACAACTACTAGACGAAGCTTTTGTAAAAAAGTCTATTACTCCCCGATTTAAAGATGCACCAGAATACGGCTACGGTTGGTGGTTACATGAAATAAATGGAAAAAAATTATACTATATGCGTGGTCATTTAGGGCAATTTGTAATTGTTATTCCCGAAGACGATTTAATCATTGTAAGACTCGGACATTTAAAAGGAAAGCAAACTAAAACAGATCCCCATAGTAACGACCTTTACACCTATGTAAACGAAACCTATGCCATGCTAGCAAAAAGAAATAACTAAAACCCCCAAAAGCTATGATCAAATCAATTAACCTAGAAAACATTCTGTTTTTAGACATCGAAACAGTACCCGAAAATGCTTCTTTCCAAGATCTTGATGAAGATTTTAAAACATTATTTAGTCAAAAAACACAGTACCAGCGCAAAGATGAAATTACCGCCGAAGAATTTTACGAACGTGCTGGAATTTGGGCCGAATTTGGAAAAATTATTTGTATATCTGTGGGTTATTTTACCCATAAAATGGGGGACCGACAATTTAGGGTAACTACTTTTCATGGAGAAGAAAAGAAACTTTTACAAGACTTTGCTAATCTGTTAAGCACACATTTTAACGGGCCTAACCACGTGCTATGTGGCCATAATGCTAAAGAGTTTGATTTTCCTTTTATTGCAAGAAGAATGATAATTAACCAAATTAAAATTCCAAACAAATTAAATTTAATGGGTAAAAAACCATGGGAAGTACCTCATTTAGACACTTTAGAAATGTGGAAATTTGGTGACTATAAACATTATACCTCCTTAAAATTATTAACGAAAGTATTAGGTGTACCTTCTCCAAAAGACGATATTGACGGAAGCGAAGTAGCTAAAGTATATTATGAAGAAAAAAACATCGATCGTATTATTACCTATTGTGAAAAAGACGTCATTGCGGTCGCCCAAATTATTTTGAAACTTAGAATGGAACCGTTACTAAACGAAGAGGATGTTTTAAGTATTTAACGCTTTTAGGCTGGGTAATTTTTACTTTCCTGTTGGGTATTTTCGGCATATAAATTTTTCTGCCTACTTTTGCAAAAATTTTTAAGATGAGTTTCGAAAAAGAAATTGCCCGTAGAAGAACGTTTGGAATCATTTCACATCCCGATGCTGGTAAAACAACCTTAACAGAAAAACTATTACTTTTTGGCGGTGCCATTCAAGAAGCAGGTGCCGTAAAAAGCAATAAAATAAAAAAAGGAGCTACTTCTGACTTCATGGAAATTGAGCGTCAAAGAGGTATCTCTGTGGCTACATCTGTATTGGCTTTCAATTATAAAGACAAAAAAATAAACATCCTAGACACACCCGGACACAAAGATTTTGCTGAAGACACATTTAGAACACTTACTGCTGTTGACAGTGTAATTGTTGTAGTAGACGTGGCAAAAGGTGTGGAAGAACAAACCGAAAAATTAGTAGAAGTGTGTCGCATGCGTAACATTCCTATGATTGTGTTTATAAACAAATTGGATCGCGAAGGAAAAGATGCGTTTGACCTCATGGACGAAGTAGAGAAAAAACTTGGATTGCATGTTACACCTTTGAGCTTCCCTATTGGTATGGGGTATGATTTTCAAGGTATTTATAATGTTTGGGAAAAGAACATCAATCTTTTCGAAGGTGATAGTCGCAAAAACATTGAAGAAACCATTGCTTTTTCAGACATCAATAACCCAGAATTAGAAAAAATTATTGGCGAAAATCCCGCTACTAAACTTAGAGAAGAATTAGAATTAATCGAAGAAGTGTATCCTGCTTTTGATCGTGAGTCCTATTTAAGTGGTAAATTACAACCTGTATTTTTTGGATCGGCTTTAAATAATTTTGGTGTTCGCGAATTATTAGATTGTTTTATAGACATTGCACCAAGTCCAAGACCTAAAGAATCAGACACGCGGTTAGTCGCACCAGATGAAGCTAAATTTAGTGGATTTGTTTTTAAAATTCATGCAAACATGGACCCTAAACACCGTGACCGTTTAGCGTTCATAAAAATCGTTTCTGGGACGTTTGAACGTAACAAACCTTACTTGCACGTGCGTCATGGAAAAAACTTAAAATTTTCAAGTCCTAATGCATTTTTTGCAGAGAAAAAAGAGATTGTGGATATTTCTTATCCAGGAGATATTGTTGGCCTACATGACACGGGTAATTTTAAAATTGGCGATACTTTAACAGAAGGTGAAATCATGAATTTTAAAGGCATTCCGAGTTTCTCACCTGAACATTTTAGATACATCAATAATGCAGACCCACTAAAAGCTAAACAATTAGAAAAAGGGGTCGACCAACTTATGGACGAAGGAGTTGCGCAGCTATTTACGTTAGAAATGAACAGCAGAAAAGTGATTGGAACTGTAGGAGCCTTACAATATGAAGTCATTCAATACCGTTTGGAACACGAATATGGCGCTAAATGCACCTATGAAAACTTCCCAGCTTACAAAGCTTGTTGGGTATTACCAGAAAATCCTAAAAATGAAGAATTTGCCGAATTTAAACGTGTAAAACAAAAATTTCTTGGACATGACAAACATGGTCAATTGGTTTTTTTAGCTGATAGTGAGTTTTCTATACAAATGACACAACAAAAATACCCGAGTGTAAAATTATTTTTCACATCTGATTATCATAAAAAAGAATAAGAAGCACGCCTATATTTTTTCAAAACCCATAGGGTCCCGTGTTTCGTTATATAAAAAAGGTTGTCTTCATTAAGACAACCTTTTTTGATGCCACTTCACCCGCGGCTATACTTGATGTATTGTGTTTAGTCTACTGCTATTTCTTAACAATTAAAAACTCACTACGTCTGTTTTGTGCATGTTCTTCTTCGGTACATGCTGTGCAAGATACTTTTGGTTCGGTTTCTCCCATACCTTTACCTGAGATTCTATCTTTAGCAATGCCTTTTGAGATAATGTATTGAACCGTAGCCTTAGCTCTTCTGTCTGATAAACGTAAGTTGTAATTGTCTCCTCCCCTAGCATCTGTGTGCGATTTTGCATAGATAACCATCGTAGGATGCTCATTCATCACTTTTACTAACTTGTCTAACTCCTCAGCACCTTGAGCGGTTATGTTAGACTTGTCATACTCAAAGTAAATGGGTTGCAAAATAACTTCTGTTTCAGTGATAATTGGTTTTATAGGCGTTAAAGGAATTTCAACAACCACTACTCCGCCTTCGCTCTTCTCAACTGCTTTAGAATTACTCTCATAACCAATTCTGCTTGCTTGTGCGCCATAGTTTTGTTCACAAGCTACACCAAAACTAGTTTGACCTTCTTCATTGGTTGTTTGTGTGCCTATTGCTTTTGATTTAGCATCTACTAATGTAACTTGAGCATCTGCCAGTAATTTGTTTGTTTCTACATCTTTAACAACAATCTTTGCTTGTACCCCACAAATTGGGTCTGCTTGATAAATGTCGTCATTGCCTTCTCTATTACTTGAAAAATAACCTACTTTTTTAGTTTTATTAAATGTAAAGGCAAAGTCGTCTTTTTCTGTGTTTACAGGCGCACCTACATTCACAGGTTTGTCAGTTGACTTTGTGTTGTACACATAAACATCATAGCCTCCAAAACCTTCTGTGTGATTTGAAGCATAAAACAACATGTTGTCGTCTGTTATATACGGAAAACTTTCATTGTCAACCGTGTTAATGGCTTTTAGATTCTCTGGAACACCATAGTTATCTCCATCAATGCTTACTTTCCAAATGTCCTCTTTACCAACACCACCAGGCATGTCAGATGAAAAATACAAGATTTTACCGTCTTTGCTTATGCTTGGATTTCTAATAGAATAATCTTTATTATTAAAAGGTAAAGGTTGTATATTTACCCATTTATCTCCTTCTTTAGTAGCTTTATATAAATATCTTTTACCGTATTTTAAATGCTTGGATTTATCTTTTTGGTATTCGCTTTGGTTAAAACTCTCGCTGCTATAATAAATTGTTGAACCGTCTGCAGAAACCGCTGCAGGACCATCATGCCATCTTGTGTTTAACTCCGCAACTTCTGTAGCGGCACTTAAACTACCGTCTTGATTGCGTGTTGCTTTATAAATGTCTAAATATGGTTCGTCGTTCATTCCGTTTGTTTTTCTAGAAGTGTTACGTGCACTTGCAAAATACAATTCGTTAGAAGCTGTTAAAACAGCTCCAAAGTCTGCTTTGTCACTACTTATATCTGAACGCTTAACCTCATACTTCTTTACCAATGTTTTTAATTGTTCTACAGCATTCGGATTGTTCTTAAATGCTTTTGCTCTTGCGTCATTTGGAAGCATTTTGGCAAATTGATCCATTTGTTTATTGCTCTGGGTTAAATTACCATTGGCTTTAAGCATTTGAGCATATCTATAATAGGTTTCGGCATCTTGTGGCGTTTCTATAGCTTTAGCATACCACATTTCTGCTTCTTTTGTGTTAAACACATTGTAATAACTGTCTGCTAATTGCTTGTAAACATAACCATCTGCTTTACCTTTCTCTACTAATTTTGAGTACGCTGAAGCAGCGTCCACAAACTCTAATCTATCATAAAGTTTATCGGCTTCTTTGGTGTCTTTATTCTGTGCTAGTGCTGCTGTACTAACTAATAAGGCACTGGCAAATATGTATATCTTTTTCATGTGTAATTTCTTCATTGGTTAGATTGACTAAAAGTAACGTGGTGAACTTGACACCTTTTTGTTAAAGTTAACATCAAATAATAAGATAATCTCATGCGAAGCAGGAGTAGTTACTTTCAAATCTGAAGTAATATGATCATACGCATAACCTACTTTTAAATTCGGAGCTACTTGATAATTTACCATCGCACCAAAACTGTCTTGTAAACGATACGTAGCGCCCAACTCTAATTTGTTCTGAATTAAAAAATTCGTAGATAAATCTAAAGATGTAGGTGTGTTAAACGCTGACTTTAACATAAAAAAAGGTTTGAATTTTAAGTTCTCATTAATATCAAATACATATCCCCCAGTTACAAAATAATGGCTCACTTCGTTTCCAAAACTTCTACCTACTATATCTAAATGTTTTGCCTTCATTATATTAGGAACCGAAACAGCAAAATAATACTTATTGGTATAATAAAATAAACCCGTACCTAAATTAAAATAACTATTACTCGTGTTTTGAGAAAAAGCAATGTCATTAGCATCAGGTACAAAATTATATACCTCAGACAAAAGACCTACATTATGTAATGTTAATCCCGCTTTTAATCCAAAAGCTAATTTATGTTCGCCTCCTAATTGTAAAGTATATGAAAAATCACCATACATGTTGTTCTCTTCAACAGGACCTAACTTGTCATTGATTACAGATAAACCTAACCCAACATTCTTTCCTGCTGGCATGTGACCGAAAAAAGTGGCAGTAGAAGGCGCACCCTCTATATCAACCCATTGCTTTCTGTATAATAATCCCATTGATAAATTCTCCTTACTACCTGCATAAGCTGGATTCATCACGCTCATATTGTACATGTACTGCGTATAGTGCGGATCTTGTTGCGCTTGTACATCAGGAATAAAGCCTAAAGCAACTAGCGCTAATAAATAAATTTTTTTCATAATGTTTATAGTGTTTTAAACTACGCTATTTTTTTCAAAGTAGCATAGAACTCTTTCTTAATTTTCCTTATTAATATAAATCCAACCCGTTTTGATCTCGCCTCCAAATAATTCAATCGCATAATAATAAGTCCCATCAGGTAAAATTGAACCACTATCTGATTGACCAAACCAATCATTGTTGTAATTAATCTTACTGTAAACCTTACTTCCATAACGATTGAAAATTTCAACCTTTTCAGCTGTTAAATGCAAATAATCATTCAACCCGTCTCCATTTGGACTTATACCTTTTTGTATTTGACATTGGTGAACGCTAACCGTTAAACTAGCTGGCAAATAACATCCTGAACCATTTGGTGTAAAATTATACACTGTGGTTCCTGCAGATGCGGTATCTACCGTTGAAGGCGACCAAACCCCTGTTACTCCATTGTTTGAAGTTGCAGGAAGTGCAATCGGCACTGCGCCTACACAAAGATCAGCAATTGGAGTAAATATAGGCTGAACAAAAGGATTTACAGTTATAGTCATAGTAGTTCCATTTGCACATTGACCTGCGGTTGGTGTAAAGGTGTAAGTAGTTGTTGCTGTATTATTTGGTGCTGGTGACCAAGTTCCTGTTATACCGTTTGTTGAAGTTGTTGGTAAAGCAGTCAATACATCTCCAGAACAAATTGGGCTTACTTGAGTAAATGCCGCTGTAATATTAGGATTAACTGTTATTGTCAAAGTTGTACTAACCGCACACTGACCAGCATTTGGTGTAAACGTATAAGTTGTGGTGGCTGTATTATTCAGTGCTGGTGACCAAGTACCAACAATATTGTTTGTGGAAGTTGTTGGTAAAGCTGCTAGTGTTGCTCCCGAACAAATTGCAGCTACTGGATTAAACGTTGGTGTAATTACTGAGCTTATAACAATCGGCGCAGTTGAAGAGCCAGAATTTATACAGTTTGTTAAATCACCTGGGTAATTATAAGTGACTGTATATGAGCCTACTGTGCTATTTCCTAAGTTAATTACCCCTGTAGTAGAATTAATATCTAATCCAGCTGGTGTAGCAGTAAATGTTCCTCCTGAAGTAAATCCTGTTGCTAATGATGGTGTTGGATTCGTTGTCGAAGTATTACAAACTGGTGTAGTATAAGTAAATGTAGTTACTGGATCTGTATAAGGAACCGCGTTAATTGTAAAATTAGACGGTGAAGAATAACAATCATTTATTAGATCATGTACTATTAAAGTATGTGCTCCTGGTGTTAGGCCTGTAAATGTTGTACCCGATTGGAAGGTTCCATTATCAACAGCATATTGATAGTTTGATACATATAATGAATATTGTCCAATATTAGAATAATTTTCAGGGTCTAATGTACTCCATTGTGCTGGTGTCCATGTAGTAGTTGGAAGTGGTGTTGATGACGCTAATCTTCTATACGTATAACCAGGTTGGTTGTTAGGTGTAAACACGGTTCCATTTGTTGGTCCCCACATGTCTACCTCAACATCAGCAACTGTAGTTAAACGAATATTATCATTTGTATCTACCCCAGAATTTGGAATTAATAAATTATGAGAAACCCCAGGAATACTTGGATCATTACTAATCTTAATAACAAATGTACTATTATTTGCAATGGTTCCCGATAACGTTTGTTGCCACGTAGCGGTTGCATTTCCATTATTGTACATTTTTAATTTATAGTTTGCTAAATTTTTTGCACTTCCTGTGCCGTTATACAACTCTACATATGATAATGCACCTGTATTAGCGTCAGTCACTTCCGAAATAAATAAGTCTAAAGGAACTGTTGCCGACTGAGTTATAGGCGATGTTACTTGCATGTTTCCAGTCTGGGTTGAGCAGGTTGGTTGAGCAGTAACAGATGCTGTTGGCGTTGGAATAGATATGATATTTACCTTAAACGATACTTGATTAGAACAATCACCGTTTGTTGCATATACATAAACTACTTGAGTTGTTGTAATTACATCTCCTGCATTTAATTGTGTTCCTGTTGCATTTGAACCTGTATAATAAACCCCTGTTGTTAAAGCAGGTAATGTATAACTATTACATCCATTAACGTCTACTTTAATAGGTAATTGTGGAGCTGTTTTTATTTCAACTGACGTGTTTGTTGTATATGCCACACAGCCTCCTTGAGCTGGAACCGACATGGTAATTGTATAAATTCCAGGTGTAGCTAAAGATGGTGTTATTGCTCCAGAAATAGGGTCTAACGCATACTGCAAACCAAGTGGTGTTGACGAATATGTGGTATTTGGACCTGCCGTTCCTGTAATCACAACAGGATGTGCTACAGAATCAGAATTACAATAAGACGCACTTGAATAAGCAATTGAAGCATTAGGGTTTGGTGTTACAATTACTGTTCTAGTACAAATAATTGGATTATTCGTTGCTGGAGGAAGTAATGTTGGTATTAAAGTGCTTGTTACTGTATACGTTCCAGGTGTACTGGTTGCAAAATTAATTTCCCCTGTAACAGAATTTATTGATAATCCCGTTGGCGATGCAGAATAAGTACCTGCAGTTGCTCCGGCAACTAAAACAGGTGTCTGATTTACACTGTTACTACAATAAGTAACGGCTGAATAATTAAATGTGTTATATGGGTAACAAAAAGACTGTGCTGTATTGTTAGCATTTGGTGTAATAGTTACCGATCCTGCTTGATTAGCAAAGTTAGTAACCATTAATATATATACCTGACCCTGCGTTACGGTGATTGTAAAATTTTCTGTAGCAGCAGTAGAATAACTACAACTTACGGGGCTTCCATTAGGAATTAACACACAACCTGCGTCTCTACTTGGAAAAGGACCCCACAAAGCATAATCCACGTCAATAGGAGTTCCACCTGTTGTAACCTGATTAATTGTATAACTTAACGACCCTCCTTGTGCAGCTTCTAAAAAGAAAAAACTAGCATTTGGTGAAGATCCTAAACATCCATAAGATCCAAGGTTTATAACGCCTGTAGCATTAGGGTATGTTCTTGGTTGATTACATAACGAAACCGCTTCCGGACAAGGAACGGCTCCAATACATAAACTAAATGAAATAGCAGTATTTGTTGAAGCAGTAGTATATACTCTAACATAATACGTCTGCCCAATTACTAAGCTATTAGCTACATAACTTGTTGATCCACATTGTATTTGAGTAAGTGAATTACATGTTCCTGAATATAAGGCAAAATTAACCGTCGTGCTTGCTGGCGCTACATTTGACAAACTAAATGTGTGTGTTGGCTTTGTAGCAACAAAAGAATACCAAACATCATTTGCTGTAGCAGAACAAGTTAATGTTGGTGTTACAGTTGGTGTTGCTCCAGTTAATACCCCGTTATTTAATAAGGTACAATTTAAATCATCATTAAGAATAGCTACTGTTGCATTCGTACATAAATCATTAAGTGGTGTTGTAGTGAAATTTACACCATCTGTCCAAAAACTTTTATCTGTTGAAGAGCAAAGAGATCTAACATAAAAAGTATATGTTGAAGATGGGTTCAATCCCGTTACTAAAAATGGACTAGTAGCGCTAATTCCGGTGAAATTGAATGATGGCACATTAGAGCCTACGGGAAATACTAAAATTTGCCATTGTGTTGCACTTCCTGACTCTGTCCATGAAACAGATGCTGTTGTAGCCGTAATATTTGATACGGTTACTGCTGTGGGTTTAAAACAAGTGATAGGAGGTGTACAATAAATGGTTGCATCCCAACCTGTACTAGTTCCTGTTGTATTAGAAGTAAATGAGAAAGTTAAACATCCTGATGGTGACGTAGAAGTAAAACTTGGTGGTAAATTAGCACCTGTATATGTTCCTACTATTGGTGATGTAGGTAAATCTCCATTTCTAATAATTAAATTATCTCCTGCCGCAACGTTGAACGAGTTAAACACCACGGTTACTACGTCTCCAATATTTCCAGGACATGCCGTTACAAAATAATTCTCACTATTTTGATAACCTCCTGTTGTTCCTCCTGTATCAGTAAAATGATCTCCCGAACAGAAATTTGGAGTCGTACAAATAGTAAGAGGAAGTGACCAATAACTTTTATCTGTTGAAGAACAAAGTGCTCTAACATACACATCATAACAAGTTACTGAATTTAAACCTGTAATTAAATATGGACTTGGAGAATTCACTATTGTTCCTGTAGAAGATGCTGTTGGAGCAGTAGAACCTTGAGGTAAAACCAAAACTTCCCATTGGGTTTCAGTTCCACCGTTTACCCAACTTACGTTTGCTTGACTATAACTTATGTTAGCTGATGCTAAATTTTTTGGTTTAGGACATGTAACTATTTTTAATTCAATATTATCAATTGCTCCTGGAGGTTGAGTTCCTAAAGACGCGTTATTTCTCCACTCAAAAACTAATCTCATTGTGCTTCCTGCAAAAGGAATTACGTTTAAATCATTAATAAGTACTGTATTCCAAGTAGAAAAAGACAATAAATCGTTACCTGCTTTAATATTTGATGCGCTTGCAACTAAACCAGTCCCTGCGGTTGGCGTCGTTGCTGCTGGAATAGCCCAAACTCTAATTAAATCATTAGCTGTTTCTCCAAAAGCTCTCCAGTCAAATTTCAATTCTGCTTGAGTAGCTCCTGCAGGGATAACGAAATCTTTATAAGCATGAACAATAGAGGTGTTAGTTAATGCATAGGCATTATTTACACCATTGTCGTTAGTAATATACATAGCATGGGTTCCTCCGTTATTCACGGCTGTTCCTATTGCCCATTTATTTACTTGGTTACCTGTACCACTACCGTTACTTAATGTCCAGCCAGTAATTGTTTCAAAACCATCTGTAAAAGGTAAGTTTACAGCAACTTGTGGAAGGGTAAATGTAAATGGACCAGACCAAATACTAAAATTGCCATCATTACAATTTGCTCTTACATAGTATTGATAAACAACACCTGAAACCCCGTTATATACATATCCTGTATTGGTATTTACGGTTGTGCCAGCGCCTGTTGGTAATCCATAAGGCGCAGGAGCCACAGAAACTTCCCATGAAGTCGCTCCAGAAGGGTTTCCCCATGACAATGTTGCCGATGTTGAAGTTATTGCGGTTGCTGTTAAAGCACTTGGTTGTGTACAAAAAACTTGTTGAATATCTAAGGTATAACCAAATGTTTGAGTTGCTGCAGCAGACGAAATAATAATATAATACGTTGTGCCTGCAGTTACAGGAAACGGATTAATTACCCTCACATTAGTTGTTGCATTTGCTATACCTGTCAAACAAGTTGCTCCGGTAGTTCCTGGACAAGCATTATACACATGAATACTTGAGTTAGCTCCTGTTGGCGTTAAAGAAATAGAAATATTTCCATTTGAAGGTGCTGTATACGTATAAAATACGTCGTTACCCGCCATATAATTCGTAGCAGAACCCGAACATGCTAAAGGTTGAGCAATGTCATTTGTGTCGCCAAAAGCTGACGTATTATTTGTTGTGCTATAAGGAAGTGTACCAACAACTATTGGTGCTGCACAAGCTTGACCAGGTATTGTTGTCGTAAAATTTGCTGATGTTGCTGACCAATCACTAGGGAATCCCGAAGGACAAATAGCTCTAACTTGGAACTTATAAGCAGTTCCTTGCGTTAAACCTGTCACAACAAAAGGATTAGAATTAGCTGTATAATTTGGAACTCCTGTAAAATTTGAAGCCAATGGAACTACTTCTATTTGCCATTGCGTTGCTCCTGCAGGACCTGTCCAGCCAAGAGACGCAAATGTAGTGCCTACTGTAGCAATAGGCGCTGTAGGCGCTGTAGGCGCATTACACGATTGTACAACGTTTACATTATCTATCAACCAACGATCTCCATTTTCATTTGTTCTAACAAAAGCAATATAAATACTTTGCCCAGCAAATGCGGTTAAAGAAATAACTTTTTCTTCGTAAACATTATAAACTGCATTAAGTGTATTTTCATCCCAAGTAGCAGTAGGAATTGTTGTAAACGCGGTCGTCCCTGTTTGAGTTGTAGTAGAAACTCTAACAGAAAAAGTACTTCCGTCATTTCCCGCTAAACCTGTTCTTGTATAAAACCTTAACTGACCATTTGCAGGAACAGTTACTTGAGAAGTTACTAAATATTCCTCTGCTGTAGTTGCTGATGTACCAGTAACTTTATTTAAAAACGCAGATGTTCCGGTTGCGCCATAGGTTAAAGCGGCACTAGTTGTTGTTCCCCAACTTGCTGTTCCCACACCATTATCGAATGAGGTCCATCCTGTTGGAGGAAACGTACCTGATTCGAAATTTTGTGTTAGCTGTCCAAAACTAAAACAAGAAATAACAAGAAACAAAATTGAAAGTAATTTTTTCATTATAGTATTTGTTGGTTATATTTATATTCTAACAAATATATTAAGATTATTTGAAGAACAGAAAAAAAAAGACAAAATACCTTTTTTATCGACGAAAAGTAATTTGATTCCTGTTTAGTTTAGTTTAAATGATTATTTTTGTTGCTATTTATTGATATGCTGGAAATAGAAAAACATAATTTTGAAAAAACCGTTATCGTTGGTATTGTTACACAAAACCAAAGTGAGGATAAACTTGTTGAATATTTAGACGAATTAGAGTTTCTTACCTATACTGCTGGAGGTGAAGTTGTTAAGCGTTTTACGCAAAAAATGGACAAGCCCAACCCAAAAACATTTGTAGGAACAGGTAAGCTAGAGGATATTAAATATTACATTAAAGACAACGATATTACAACTGTTATTTTTGATGACGAATTAAGTCCTTCTCAACAAAAAAACATCACTCGTGAACTAGACTGTAAAGTACTCGACCGAACCAATCTTATCTTAGATATTTTTGCGCAGCGTGCTGAAACTTCTTATGCACGAACACAAGTAGAACTAGCTCAATACCAATATTTATTACCGCGTTTGACCGGAATGTGGACGCACTTGGAGCGTCAAAAAGGAGGTATTGGAATGCGTGGTCCTGGTGAAACGGAAATTGAAACCGACCGTCGTATTGTACGTGACCGTATCTCATTGCTTAAAGAAAAAATAAAAACGATTGACAAACAAATGGCTATTCAACGCAGCAATCGCGGGGCTGTGGTACGTGTTGCCTTAGTGGGCTATACCAATGTGGGCAAATCAACCTTGATGAATGCAGTGGGAAAAAGCGATGTGTTTGTCGAAAACAAATTGTTTGCCACGCTGGATACTACCGTTCGAAAAACCGTAATTAAGAATTTACCCTTCCTTTTAAGCGATACTGTTGGATTTATTAGAAAACTGCCCACGCAATTAGTTGAGTCGTTTAAAAGTACGTTAGACGAAGTTAGGGAGGCCGATTTATTGCTTCACGTGGTAGATATTTCGCATCCCGATTTTGAGGATCATATTGCCTCGGTAAATCAAATTTTACAAGACATTAAAAGTGCCGATAAACCCACGATTATGGTGTTTAATAAAATTGATGCTTTTAAATCACTTTTCTTTGACGAAAACGATTTGGCTGTTGAAAAAACCACCAAACATTATACACTAGATGATTGGAAACAAACTTGGATGAGCAAATTAGGTGAAAACAAAACCTTGTTTATTTCAGCAACCGAAAAGGCCAACTTTGAAGAATTTAGAGAAAAAGTGTATGAAGCCGTGCGCGAAATTCATATCACAAGATTTCCTTACAACAAATTCTTATACCCCGATTACAAAGAAGCAATTGATAACGAGTAAAACAAGCGCTTTTTTAAAAAAGATTGTTATATTTACAATTGGTTATAATCGTTTTTATAAAAACGTTCGGTTTTAAAAGAGTTAGAAGTAATTTTATGAGAAAAAATCCTATAAACACATTCAGTATAATTGTATTTCCAGTAATTGGATTATTGGTATACTTTTTATATGGATTTTGGGGAATTGGTGTTATTGCATGGCTTTGGGGAATTTATTTAATTATGTTACTTACGAGTTTCATAATGAAAAAAAACGAAATAAAATATCGAACACAAATTGAATGGATATTAATCGGAATGTATGTTGTTTTTCATAGTTTATATTATGTGAATTTTAATGTTGGTACAGAAATTTATTTGCCAAATCAAGAAAAACCGTTTGTTGGCAAAAATCAAAATTTTATAATTATTTTCAACGTGAAAGGGCAAAAAGAATTGCCAAACAATTTTTTTACAAATAATAAAATATATGTCCCAAAAAACGGAATTATATTAACATCTTCTAGCGAAAATGGTTACAAGCAAAAATATTCGTTTTCAAATAAAAACATAATGGAAAATTTTGCTACAAGTAACTTTGAAACTTGTAATTGTTATGGAAAAGAAAACTATAAATTTGAATATATAATTGGTTCTGTAAACTCAAAAGGGAATATTGATTACAAATTCAGAGATTTAAAATCAGACGAAATCTGTCATTTACTTAATACAGGAAAAATTAAAAATAACTTATTTAAAGGTTACGAAAACAAAAAAATTTATCTAGAACAAACTGAAGTTGTTATAAATAATCAAAACTTAATTGAATTACCGAAAGGACTTTTATTACTCAAAAATTTAGAAAGTATAAATATTCATTCAAATTCTTTCGGTAAATTCCCGAAAGACATATTTAATTTTCCAAAACTTAAAAGCTTAACAATAGGATTTAATGGAATTGACTCAGTACCAAAAAGAATTAGTGAAATGCGGAATCTTGAATCACTTGCAATAAATGGAAATAACATAAAAGATTTACCAAATGAAATTTTTGAACTTCCTAAATTAAACTATTTACATATTAGTGAAAATAAATTCGACAATGAAGAATTGAAAAGAATATTAGAAAAATGTAAAAAAACAGGGATAGAATTAAATTATGAATAAAAATTATTGTTAAAGCAGCTACTGACCGTTGCTAAAAATTTCTAGGCTTCACGTTGTTTTTTCGTACAATTATATCTTAACTGATAGTATGCCATTCGCTGATTTTGCAAAAACACTTCACGTAAAACGTTAATTCCCTTCCCTACCTCCTCTTAAACAAAGGCACTGCCGAACAAGCTTCGCCAAACATGACGCTTTTAGCCACTTTTTGTAATTTTTGTATGGCTAAGGTATACACTTCATTGGGTACGGCTTTTTTAGAACAGCCTTTTAAGATAACCGGTTTGTCAAAATAATCGGTGTAGTCCAATTTGTTTAAAATGTCTTGGTACCATGCTATAGTGGCCAGCACTTGGCTTCCTTGAATCACTTTTAAGGCATAAGGCGCCACATGAACTGTAACCAAAGCAAATGCCCAAGCAGGTAAAATGGCATCGGTAGCACAATACAACGCCACATATTTATCTTGATAGGGTGTAAAATCTGCGTTTTTGAGATGTTGTCTAAAATCGGTTTCTTTTAACAAAATGCCTTCGAGCAGCCATTGCGAAATGTCTAACCCCACAACATGGTTGTCTGGATAGTAATCTTCTAAGTCGAATACCATCAATGCACTTTGCGCTACTTTATTTACGATTTCATCCATGTTTCAGTCTCAGTTTTCAGTCTCAGTTTTCAGAAGCAGATGCAAAAACACTGCTCACTGCGACTGCTTACTTTGTTAAAGCATCCCCAATTCTAACTTAGCCTCTTCGCTCATTAAATCTTTGCTCCACGGCGGATCAAAAGTGATTTCTACTTCGCACGATTTTACAGCATCAATCGATTTTACTTTTTCTTCCACTTCTTGCGGCAACGTTTCTGCCACAGGACAATTTGGCGATGTTAACGTCATTAAGATTTTTACATCGTTGTCTTCATTAATCATTACGTCATAGATTAAGCCTAATTCGTAAATATCAACCGGAATTTCAGGGTCGTAAATGCCTTTTAACACTTTGACCACGTCTTCGCCTAAATTAATTGTATCGTTAAATTCTTCCATAGTATTAAGTTTTCAGTCTCGGTTTTCAGTCTCAGAGCAATAAAAAACTGCAAACTGTGACCGTAAACTGTGACTAATTATTGTTTCGCTTGAAATGCCAAAGCATACATTTTTATTTGTTTAATCATTGACACCAAACCGTTAGCTCTTGTGGGCGACAAATGTTCTTTTAATCCTATTTCGTCAATAAAATCGGTATTGGCTTCTAAAATAGCCGCTGGCGTTTGGTTTGAAAATGCACGAATTAAAACGGCAATAATTCCTTTGGTCAAAATCGCATCGCTATCGGCTGTGAAAACAATTTTTCCGTCTTGCTCTTCGCCATGTACCCAGACTTTAGATTGACAGCCTTTGATGATGTTTTCCTCTACTTTGTATTGCTCATCAATTAACGGAAGTGTTTTTCCTAACTCAATGATGTATTCGTAGCGCTGCATCCAGTCGTCAAACATAGAAAACTCCTCAACAATTTCGCGTTGTATGTCTTGTATTGTCATGTTACTTTTCGGTCAATTTTACAATTTTGTTTACCAATTTTTCTATCTCAACAGGCGGATATCCATGATCAAAACCGTTCGCCGGATATTCTATTCCTTCAAAAACAAAGGTAATGTTTGCATGTGCTGCGCCGTCATAAAATCGTTTCTCTGTTGGTCCTTTCAACTCTTTTACTTTTACTAAATCTACTGCTTTTGTCAATGCCACTATTTCTTTCCAATCTGCATCAGAAAGAGTTATTTTCTCTTGATAATCTTTAACATCTCGTGCACGAGAAACAAACAACATTTGATTTTCTACTTTGATGTTTAAAACAAAATTTCGAGCGTTCGCCTCATAGTTAATAATGGGAATGCCATTATTTTGGTGATTATTCATGTCGCTTTTAGTTGGTTTACAACCTACAAAAAAAAAAAACAATATTGTTGCTAAAAATCTCATATACTTTCTTTTTAAGACAACATCATTTGCGCTTTTTTAACCGCTTCTACAAGGCTGTCAATTTCTTCCTTGGTATTGTAAAAGGCAAAACTTGCTCTTATAGTCCCCGGAATATTGAAGAATTGCATAATAGGTTGGGCGCAATGATGACCTGTTCTTACCGCTATACCTAACTTATCTATAATTGTGCCAATGTCATAAGGATGAATCCCATCGATGTTAAACGAAATGACTGAAGCTTTGTTTTCGCTAGTTCCAAAGATTTTTAACCCTTCTATTTCTTGTAATCTTTTGGTTCCGTAATCTAACAATTCTTGTTCGTAAGCTGCGATGTTATCAAAACCTATCGAATTCATATAATCAATTGCGGTTCCTAACACAATTCCACCTTCAACATTAGGTGTTCCCGCTTCAAATTTATGGGGTAAATCGGCATACGTGGTTTTCTCAAACGTAACCTCAGCAATCATTTCGCCTCCGCCTTGATAGGGTGGCAATTTTCGCAGCCATTCTTCTTTTCCGTATAAAATTCCCACACCTGTTGGTCCGCACACTTTATGTCCTGAAAATACATAAAAATCACAATCCAAGGCTTGCACATCTGGACGTAAATGCGGTGTTGCTTGTGCGCCATCAATTAAAACAGCTGCTCCTACTTCATGTGCTTTTTTAATGATATATTCTATTGGATTAACCGTTCCTAACGCATTAGAAATGTGGTTCACCGTTACAATTTTCGTTTTTTTAGAAAGGATGTTGTCAAATTCTGAAATAACCAATTCTCCTTTTTCATTCATGGGAATTACAACCAACTTCGCACCTGTTTTTTCACATAAAAACTGCCAAGGCACAATGTTGCTGTGATGTTCTAATGCCGAAACCATTACCTCATCGCCTGCTTTTAGTAAACTTGCAAAGCCGTTTGCCACTAAGTTGATTCCGAAAGTCGTTCCTGAAGTAAAAATGATTTCGTGATTGTGTTTCGCATTCAAATGATTTTGAATGGTAGTTCTAGATGCTTCATAAGCGTCTGTAGCCAATTGACTTAATGTGTGCACACCACGGTGAATATTCGCGTTGATTTCACTGTAATAGTTAGAAATAGCATCGATGACCACTTGCGGTTTTTGAGAAGTAGCTCCGTTATCAAAATAAACCAACGGCTTTCCGTTTACTTTTTGTGAAAGTATCGGAAAATCGGCTCTTATTTTTTGGATGTCTAACATTTTCATACTATTTGAGTACAAATTTACAACTTCATTGTTTATAATTGGAATAAATAAAGGTTAAAATCGAATTAAAATTGAGTTTGTAAGAATTTATGTTTAGTTTAGTGAAATTATTTTAATTATAAATGAACAATATAATTTTCATAGGTGGAATTCATGGTGTTGGAAAGGGAACAATTTGTAAAAAGATAGCTTCTAAAACCGATTTAATTCATATTACTGCTAGCGAAATTCTTAAATGGGATGAAATAAGTTCTTCTGACAATAAGTTAGTAAACAACATATCTTCAACACAAGAAAGATTAATTAATGGTTTAAAGAGCTTAATTAAAAATGATAAACGCTATCTGTTAGATGGGCATTTTTGTTTGTTAAACTCAAATGGAATTCCTTGTAAAATTGACGAAGATACTTTTGATAGTATAAATCCAAAAATCATTTCAATTGTGATAGACGATATTGGAAAAATTGTTGACAGATTGGAAAAAAGAGATAATAAAAAATATGATATTAAAAGCCTGTGAAAGCCTAAACTCTTATGGAGTTACTTCTGCTCAAACTGATGACTTTATAGTATTTCCTGGTGTTGACTATGAAGTAATAATAAATGCATACAAAGAACTTGCAAATGAAGGAAAGCTTACTGTAAAAATATATGAACAAGCACAACTTGCACAAAAAGAGGAATTAGAAAGTTTTTTATCTAAAGGATATACTACAGGTGTTGGTGATGATTATTTTAAAATAGGACCACTTAAATTATTAGGTGATGGGTCGTTAGGAGCTAGAACTGCTTATTTAAATGAACCTTATTCTGATGA
>NZ_CALFIG010000029.1 GCF_937876455.1 uncultured Flavobacterium sp. | reverse complement strand
ATGTTTAGTTACTTTTTTATACAACACAAAATTATGAAAAATATTGTTTTATTAGTCCTTAATTTTAAACACTTTTCTTAAAATATCTTCCATCAAGCACCACTTGGTAATGGATGATTGTAACAAATTGGCTCCAACAAAAATAGTGAACCAAAACCAATTTTCGTTAACATACATTCCTAACAGCACACTTAAAATAACAAAGGTTCCTGCTATTGCTCTAATTAATCTGTTTATCATAATTCTATTGTTTTTATTTATAAAACCTACAAGGTTTTGAAAACCTCGCAGGTTAATTGTTACTTATTTTTCTCCCATTTTTTACGTTCGGTAATGTAGTAAATCAATGGGACAACTATTAATGTTAGTAATGTTGAAACAATTGCACCCGCTACTAACGAAATCGCTAAGCCTTGGAAAATTGGATCAAATAAGATGATTGATGCTCCTATTACCACCGCTCCTGTAGTTAATAAAATAGGCGTTGTTCTTACCGCTCCTGCTTCAATAATGGCTTGTTTCATAGGGATTCCTTCATTCAAACGGATTTCAATAAAATCGATTAGCAAGACCGAATTCCGAACCATAACTCCCGCTAATGCAATCATTCCAATAAATGAAGTTGCTGTAAAGAACGCACCTAAAACCCAGTGACCTAATACAATTCCAACCAATGAAAGCGGAATCGCAACCATCATTACTAAAGGCGTTTTAAAGTTTTGAAACCAGCCTACAATAAGCATGTAAATAATTATGATTACGACCATAAATGCTGCTCCTAAATCGCGGAACACTTCTAAGGTTATTTGCCATTCGCCGTCCCATTTAACTGTAAAATCACTTTCATCTGCAGGAGAATCCATGTACAACTCGTTTACTTTATACCCTGTTGGCAATTGCATTTTTTCTAACTTCTTATTCATTCCTAAAATTGCATACACTGGACTCTCTAATGCTCCCGCCATATCAGCTAAAACATAAACAACTCGTTTTTGGTCTTTTCTATAAATTGTATTTTGTAACGTATCTGTAGTGACTTTTACCAAATCGCTCACAGGAACAACATTCCCTCGACTACCTTTGATTTTTAAATTTTGAATGTCTTGAATCGAAGTTTTGTCTTTATCTTCCAATGATAATGTAATGCCAACAGGATTATTTGAACGTTCATCGTATAAATTAGAAACTGGCATTTCTCGAAGCAAATAAGTTAAATTACCTACTACTTGTTGCGGAGCGATTCCGTTTAACATGGCTTTTTCTCTATCAATTTCTAACTTATATTCTACTTGTGGAGCTTCCACCATCCAATCGGTATCGACTACATCTGAAGTCGTTTCCAAAATGGTTTTAACTTGATTTGCAACTTTGATTTGGTCTTCATAATTGGATCCGTAAACCTCTGCCACTAACGTAGATAAAACGGGTGGTCCTGGTGGAACCTCAACAATTTTTACATTTGCACCATATTTTTTAGCAATTTTTTGTACATGTGGACGTACTACTTTTGCGATATCATGACTTTGTAAATCTCTATCTTCTTTGTGTAGTAAATTCACTTGAATATCTGCCATATTGCTTCCTCCACGCATATCGTAATGACGTACCAAACCATTAAAAGTTATCGGAGCCGAAGCACCAATATAATTCTGATAATCTACTACTTCAGGAACCGTTGAAAGATATTGCGCAATTTCTTTAGTAACCGCAGCTGTTCTTTCTAAAGTAGTTCCTTCTGGCATATCGATAACCACTTGGAATTCGTTTTTATTATCAAAAGGCAACATTTTCACCGCTACCGATTTGGTAAAGAACATCAATACAGATCCCAATAAAAGTACTATCGTAACAACGAACATTAAGTTACGTTTTTTAGAATTGTCTAAAAGTGGTTGCTCAATTTTTTTATAGATTTTATAAATCCAAGACGTTTCTAAACCTTGTTCTTCTTTGTGTTCTTGTTCGTCTTTTTCATGTAATAAATGGTAGCCCAAATAAGGCGTAACGGTTAACGCTACAAACAAGGACAACAACATCGCAATGGAAGCACCAATAGGCATCGGACTCATATAAGGACCCATCATTCCGGATACAAAAGCCATTGGTAAGATAGCTGCAATTACCGTAAATGTGGCTAAAATAGTTGGGTTTCCAACTTCGTTAATGGCATAAATGGCAGCTTGTTTAAATGGCAATTGCTTCATTTTGAAATGACGGTGCATGTTTTCGGCAATAATAATACTGTCATCTACCACAATTCCTACTACAAAAACTAAAGCAAAAAGCGTAATTCTATTTAAGGTATAACCTAATAAATAATAACTAAATAAAGTCAAAGCAAAAGTTAATGGAACAGAGAAAAACACGACTAATCCACCTCTCCAGCCCATAGCCAACATTACTAAAATGGTTACCGCTAAAATGGCAACTCCTAAATGCATCAGTAATTCGCCAACTTTATGTGAAGCCGTTTCACCATAATTTCGAGAAATTTCTACATGTACATCATTAGGAATAATTGACTTTTTTAAACTTTCAATTTTATCCAAAATTTTCTCGGAAATTTGCATCGCATCAGCGCCCTTTACTTTAGCTACCGAAATAGTTACTGCCGGATACTCTGAATTAAATTTTGAAAATTTATCATTCGCTTTTCCATACCCAAAAGACACATAATTCTTTGGTGTTTGGGGACCATCTTGAATTGAAGCAACTTGTTTTAAATATACGGGCATATTACTATTTACACCCACAACTAAATTTTCTACATCTTCAGAATTAGCTAAAAACTTACCCGTGGTAACTAAATATTCTGTGTCATTTTGTACAAAACTACCCGATTGCGAACTTCCGTTATTGGCTTGAATCATTTGCATAATACTTAGTGCATCCACGCCATTTTCAGCCATTTTATCTTTGTCTAGTATTACTTTTAATTCACGTGTTCTTCCGCCTATTTCTTTTGTAATAGCAACGTCCTTCACTTTTTCAACTTCTGAAGTTACTTCTTCAGCTATTTGACGTAGTTGAAAATCATCGTATTTTTCACTCCAAAGCGTTAATCCAAGCATTGGAACATCATCTATTGCTCTTGTTTTTACAATAGGTTGCATTACACCTTCTGGAAACATCGTACGATGTTTCATCAATTCGTCGTATAATTTTACATAGGAATCCTCGCTATTTTGGCCTACATAAAATTGAACAACCATCATTGAATAGCCATTCATAGCCATACTATGTATGTGTTCAACGCCTTTAATGTTACCAATAATTTTTTCCAATGGTTTTACTACCCTACTTTCTACTTCTGAAGGGCTTGCTCCTGGATACATAACCATCACATCAGCCATTGGAACATTTATTTGTGGTTCTTCTTCTCTAGGAATTAAAAACGAACTGTAAGAGCCAATAATCATCAATGCCACCATCAATAAAATGGTTAACTTTGAGTTGATAAAAAAATTGGCTATTTTACCTGATATACCTTGTTGCATTTTTTTTAAGTTTAAATGTTTATGCGTTTAAAAGTTTAAAAGACAATGCTTAAAACTGAAAACTGCGACTGATTACTGAACACTAACCTTAGCTCCGTTAAATAATTTTCCTTCCGCTGATACGATATATTGCTCGTCTGCTGTTAATCCTGATAAAACTTCTACTTGATTTCCAAATGTTTTTCCAATTCTTAACCATCTTAAAATGGCTACATTACCACTTCCTACTGTATAAATTCCTGTCAATTGCCCTTGTTTCACTAAAGCACTTTCTGGAACCAACACTATATCAGACTTAACTGATTGAGTTATTTCTTTTTTTGCCGTTGGGAATTGTACATTTACAAACATGCCTGATAAAATTTCTTTATCATTTTTAGTCAAAGTTACTTTTACCAAATATTGTCCACCTGTGTTTTTTGCAGATAAACTCACTTCCGAAACTTTTCCTGTAACTTCTTTATTTAACGATTTTACATTAATTATTACTGGCATTCCATTTTTTACATTTGAAATATCACTTTCTGAAACCATTGCGGTTACTTGTAATCGTGAAGCACCTTCAATACTTACTAAAGGCATTCCTGGGTCTGCCATATCGCCTTCTTTTACAAATGTATTTGTTACAATTCCTGAAAATGGAGCGGTTATATTTGAATACGAAAACTGTGCCATCACTTCATTGCGCATTTGTTTTGTCGCTTCTAGTCCTGCTTTTGCCATTTCATAGCGAGCCGTCATATCGTCTAATTCTTTTTGCGAAGCCGATTGTTGTGCAAATAAATTCACAAAACGATCATAGTCTTTTTTAGCATTTTTATAGGCTGCAGTGGCTTGCGTAATAGAAGCGTCTACTTGTGCTTTTTTGGCTTGTAAATCCGTGTTATTGATGCTTACCAAAAGTTGTCCAGCCGAAACATTTTGCCCTACTTTTACATTTAATTTGGTTACATAACCCATCATTCTAGTACTCAAATTAGCACTGTTTTCCGATTCTATTTTACCACTTGCCGTTATATATGGACTATTTGAATTTCCTGAATTACCAGCCACTTTTACAGAAATTGCAGGCAAATCTGCAACTTTTTCTTTTTTATCACTTCCACAAGAAGTTAAGATTAAAGATGATAGTGTTATGATTGTTATTATTTTTTTCATAGTCTTATTTAGTTAAAAATTGAACGTATTGTTTGGTGAAGTTATATTCGAAAACGGCTTGCAAATGTTCTAATTCTTTTTGCGCCATTTGTGTTTCAGACATCAATAAATCGGTGGTTTTTTCTAATCCTTGTGCGAATCTATTTTGGCGAATTCTAAACGCTTCTTGCGATTGTTCAAACGCTAATTTGGATAAATTCACCTTGTTTTCAGCATCTAACAATTGACGATTGGTTTTGCTCAATTCCAATTGACTTTGTTTTTTGTATTGTTCGGTTTCAATTTCAGCCTTTTCAAAATCAGCCTTTGCTTTTTGTGTTTTTCCGAACGTTTTAAATCCATCAAAAACATTCCATGACAATTGAGCGCCCACTACATATCCCTGTGCTGAAGTTTGGAACAAATGTTGATCATATAATTCATAACTTCCAAAAGCGTTTAATCGTGGTAAAAATCCAAATTTGGATGATTGAAGCATTTTTTTATACGCTTCAGACGATTTTTGCATCGCTTGAATGTCTTTTCTAGATTCAGAAATTATTGTACTCATCGTCTCGATTGCAATTAAATTATCCAAAGCTTCTGAAGGCTTGTAAGTTTTTCCATCCATATCTTCATTTAAAAGAAAAGCTAAATAATCAGAGGCATTTTGCACATTCGATTTGGCATACTGTACTTGATTCGTAATTTCGTTTACGCGAACTTGAACGTTTAACAAATCTGTTTTTTGCAACATTCCATTTTTGAAATAGCTTTCTACCAATTTTAAATTACCTTGTGCCGTTGTAATGGCTTTTTCCAATACGTTGACTGCTTTATAAGCCAATTGCAATTGCATGTATGCTTTTGAAACTTCTAACTCTAGGTATTCTTTGGTGCGTTCAGTTTGTAATTGAAAAGCCTCCATTTTTGCTTTAGCTGCTTGACGACCATATAAACCATCTAAATTGATAAGCGGTTGTTGAACTTCAATTTTTGTAGCAAAATTTTGTGTTCTAGCTGGATCGTTTAACAATGCTGGATTAAAATCGGAAGCGGTTAAAATTTCCTGATTTAATTTAGAACCAAAAGCCATTAAAGGATTTGTAGTTGCTATACCTGTGTGTGACACATTAATTGTAGGTAAAAAAAGAGCATTTGATTGACGATAATCGGCACGAGCCGATTGAAAAGCTTTTTCTGTTGCTTTAATTTGAAGGTTTTTTTCGGTAACTTTTTGTGAAAGTTCATTTTTTGACACATAAATTGTATCTTGAGCATAACCATTTAAATAGTATAGAGCCGCAAAAAAAAGTAAACTAATTTTCCTCATAGTTAAAAATTTATGAGGCAAATGTATAATTAAAGAAATCTATTTTTGGTAACATTCGTTACATGAGGTGTAACTCGATACTTAAAAAGTAAATTGAAGTTAATTTTTCTTAATCAAACTAAACAGCAATCCACCCATTAAACTACCATAAAGGGTACTATTTATAGGTTTTGACGTAATTGCACAAGTACCAGAGGCACAACCAACATAATGATAATAGGTGTAGCCCAGAATAGCACCTACAAAAATGCCAATTAACGTTATTGTATACTTCCTAAACATCCTACTAGGAATTTTGGCGAATAATAGCGACAATTTCATCTGCAGCTACAACACCTGATTGACGCCAAAGTACTTTTCCATTTTTAAACAAAATTAAAGTAGGGATACTTCTTACCTGATAAACTGCTGCAACATCTTGATTCGCATCTACATCAATTTTTAGTATAATTACTCCATCACCGAGCTCTTCCTTTGCTGCTACTAAATTAGGAGCTAATAACTTACAAGGACTACACCACGTTGCATAAAAATCAACTAATACGGGTTTGTCGCCATTGATTAATTCATTAAATTTACTCATCATTTTTCTTTTTTAAGGGAACATTACAACCTCGAGAACCACATCCTAAATTGAATACTGCTTGAAGTAAAAAAAACAACCCAAATATTCCAAAGGTCCATTCCCGCTGTTCAAAAGCGGTGTAAAAACAAAATAAGGCAATAGCAATTCTAAATAATCGCATAACATGCCAATTAGTTGTTAATAATCTCTTCATTGCACTAACTTTATTATACAAAGCTAAGTCAATTTAAAAGTAAAAATTGTAACAATTATTACATTCATTTAAAACTGAAAATAAATAAAGGGTTGCGGACCTGCTGTTGCCGTAGCATAAACTAACCAAAAAATAAATCCTAAAACGACAGCTTTTGTAAGTAATGGTAAAGCTACAAAAACATTTTGCACGGCATGCATTACTTTTTCGGGTATATAATGCCAAAAATAACCTATAACCATTAGAATAAACACATTTTTATAACCTTGAATAATTACCCACCACTGTTCGTAATCAAGCGTAATTTTACCAATATTAGTTATGATTTGTAGAGCTGTAGTAAAATCTTTTGCGCGGAAGAATATCCAACAAAATGCTACAAAATGGAACGTTAACAGAATAGAAAATAGTCGATACGCTGATGTTGCAAATGATGCTTTAGATTCTCTGTTTGGGAAAAACTCTAAAATGATTTTATGAACGGCTAAAGCAATACCGTGTAAAGCACCCCAAATAATAAAACGTAAACTTGCCCCATGCCACAAACCTCCTAGTAACATTGTAGTAAGTAAATTAACATTAGTAAACATCGTTTTGTTTCTGTCTTTAGAAAATAAAAAAGTAAAACAAAAAATGAGAACTGAAGCTATCGCTAAGTAAAGTGGTATAACACTTGTTTCATAATAATAGACTCCCCATACTAGTAATCCTGAAAAGAACAAAGCAGGGAACAAAAAGCCTGCAAAGGTTCCTTTTCTATTTCCACCTACAGAAATGTATAAAAAGTCTTTTAACCAGGTGGATAAGGATATGTGCCATCTTCGCCAAAATTCTGTAATTGAAGCTGATTGATAGGGTGTTCTAAAATTCGTTGGTAATTTAAACCCTAACAATAAAGCAACGCCTATTGCCATATCAGAATATCCTGAAAAATCACAATAAATTTGAATGGTATAGCCATAAGAAGCCATCAGATTTTCAAAAGCCGTATAACTATTTGGCAAATCAAAAACACGATCAACAAAATTAATAGAAATGTAATCTGAAATGACTGTCTTTTTTATTAAACCTCCAATAATTAATAAAAATGCACGATTAATATCTTCTTGGGAAACATGTAGTTTTTGATAAATTTGTGGTAAAAAATCTTTGGCTCTTACAATTGGTCCTGCGACTAACTGTGGAAAAAACGAAACAAAAAACAGATAGTCGATATATCCTTTGGTAGGCTCAATTTCTTTACGATACACTTCAATAATATAACTTATGGATTGAAAGGTATAAAAAGAAATTCCCACAGGTAAAATCACATCAAAAAAAGCCAATTTTGAACCGCTTAAATTATTGATTCCTTCCACTAAAAAATTACTATATTTAAAATACCCTAAAAACCCTAAATTCAATATAACACTGAATGCCAAGCACAGTTTTTTATTTATATCACTTTGTGTACGATGAACTAAATTACCTAAATTATAATCTACAATAGAGGAAGCAATTAATAAAAGAAAGTAAATGCCACTTGATTTATAGTAAAAGAACAAAGAAAAAGCAATAACATAAATCATTCGTACGGTATTTGCTTTTCTTAGTAAGATATACCAAAAATAAAAAACCAAAAACAAGCCTAAAAAAAGCCCTGTATTAAACAATAACGGTGCTTTTTCATCAAAAATGAACCAGCTTTTAATTTGTTCTGGTGTTATTGTTCCTATATTTTTATAAAACCACTCTTGTATCACGATACACTATCTATTTTTCTGATTTATATGATTCGAAAGATTGCATTAAAGCTTCAAATAACAATTCGGCTTGCTTTTCATAACCTAATTTTGAATAATGCACTTTATCCTTTGCAAGCAATCCCATTCTTGCATTTAACTTAATATTTTTATTTCCTCCAAAAATAGCTAACAAATCCCAAACCGCATACTGACTTTCTTGTGCTTGATTGCGAATAGTTTGACTATACGATTCAATATAACTATTTTGCTCTTTTCTATGCAATACTGACGGCGGAGGTGTCGTAACGAGAACAGCTGCATTAGGCAATTGATTCTTTATAGCGTTTAGCATAGTTTGTAGTTGATTCATATAAACTAGCGCCTCTTGCCTATCAAAACTTTCATTCGTTCCTAATGAAATAATAATTAAATCGGCTTCTAATGCTGGTAATTGCTCAAAAAACATAGGAAATTTATTGTAATCACTACATTTTGCGCCATTTACACCAATACCACTATAAATTACTCCTGCATCATCGTTTTCCAATACAATTCCATTTAAAGCAAAATCTAATTTACTCTCATTAGGAATTAGGGTAACTTGATCTAAAGGTTTTGACGCCTTATATTGATAGCCAATAAGCGCTGACTCTAGAGCAACTGGAACATATGACGTTTTAACAATCGTTTGAGGCTTTGTTTGTTTTGAAGGTATGGTTAATAGTTTTCCATCTCTAATAAAATCATTCTTGAGGCTATTAGCTTTTTTTAATTGCTTTAATGTAACACCATATTTTTCAGCAATACTGCCCAATACTTCGCCTGACTTCACTTTATGTGTGATTTTTTTGGGTACAGCAATTGTAATTAGTTCTTTTTTTTCTTCAAATGAAAGGGAGAATAAATTTTGATTTTGAGGGGTAATAAGTTGCACTTTTGTAAAGTAGTATTGTGGATCTTTTACTTGCAACTGAATAGCAAAATTTGAAGATTTTGATTGTAACGCAATTCCACTAAGTCCAACTGGTTTAGAGGCATCTGCGAATAAATTTCTTACCGCAGTAAAAGAACCTCCTGAAGCATGGTAACGAATTGGCGCTCTATTATTCGTATTAGCTACACTATAGGGAAATGTAAATCCAAAACCAGCATTACCAAAAACACTTTGCATTCTTTTTCGCATCATAGCTGTAAATAAATCGGCTTGAATGTGCGAATCACCTAGATGAACTATACGAACTTTTTTACGTTTATTTTGCTGTAAATCAAGTAGTTTTTTAAAAAAAGTACCCAATGCGCTTTCATTTGAAATAACATTGTTAAAAGGTTCAAAATTAGACACATCTAACGAAAAATCAATGCTGTCACTTGACACAATAACAGAATCATTGGCAATACGAATTGAGTCCAATATTTGTTTTGTAGAATCAACTTGACCTTGCGCAGTAAATATACCGCTTAGTACTACTATATAAACAAGCCATTTATTCATTAATAGTATCTTTTGGTAATGAAGAATTTGTAGGTTGTGCCTCATTCGATACAGGTGCACTATTTCGGCTTAAAATAGCTTTAGATCTCAGTTTTTTATACTCTTGATAGCCAGCATTTAATTGATTGTAAATCATACCAGCCACTTGTTTAGCGCCTCTATGATTAAAATGTGTATAATCTTTATTAGCTCTTGCAGGAACATCTTCTACCCATTGTACCATAGAACCATCACCTCCCATAAGTGTATACAGATTTATGAAACCTGTTTCTGCTTGAACCGCATACCGTTTTTGAGCACTTGAAAGGGGCACAACTGCAGAATCTGTTTTCATTTCTAACTCATATTTTGTCGATTTATCTGCTGTAGAAATAATTAAAATGGCTGCTCCAGGAAAACATTCTTTCAAATGCACAACAACCGTTTTCATTTTTCTTTCGTACCAAGAATAATTTAACGAGCCATAATTTAATACATTTGTTCCAAACTGAAGTATAATTAAATCGTAACCCAATTTTTGTTGGAACGCATTCATTAAATCTTTATTTAAATTTCCGAGTGGCAGACCTGAATTGCCTCTTGATGAAAAATTATCTACATGAATACCTTTGCCATTATCAAAATTAAAGCCATAAAACGGAATAGAATCGGCTTTAGAAAAATTAATCTTTAATGAATTAACCGATGGGGCTACTTGCAACGTATTTAATATTGCTCGTGGACTCAACTTTTTAAAGATTGTATCTTTACCGTTTTTATAAAAAATACTTGCATTTTTTTGTGGTGACTTACCATAAAACAATGTTGGATTAGATAAAGTAGTCAAATATTTTTTGCCAGATGCTTTATATTTTACCCAAGTAGCGTGTGCTGTATCCTTTGCAAAAAACACATGTCCGTTGACCCCAAAAGAACGGCTTGGGGACTTTACTTTTAAATAAGATTGTGTTTTCCAATTAGGCGAAAACTCATGAATAATTGTTCCTCTTGATCCTGCCGATTCAGAAGTAACATTTACAAAGCCAACTCCTTCACCTCCAAATTTATCCTGAAACATAGTTCGCACATCTTGTACAATCAAATCTCCATCTGTCATAGAATCCCCAAAATAAGCAATACGTGCTTTCCCTTGTTTTTTTGTTTCTAATTGATATAATTTTTCAAAAAACGGGATTAAATATTGATACCCTTTAAAATTTTCAAATTTTTCATCAGGAAATTTAATCCCTAATGGATTAGAATTGAATTTTATGGTTGTATTAGAAAGCGTATCTTTTTCTTCTCCTTGATTAGCCTCAGAAACCGCTTCAAGTAATAAACTATCTACTACTACATTTTTTCCGTCTAATTTTGAATCGGGAAATATTTTTTTGGGTAAAAATGATTTAAACCCAATAAATGAAGCAATAGCTACTAAAACTATTAGCCAAGATCGAAAAAAATAGGATTTATTCGTATTGTTCATTATTTTAATAATTCAAAATATAGAAATTTGAGATTTTACACCTTACGTTTATACGCTTAATTCAAAATTCTAAGGTTATTTTACATTCGCTCAGGCACTTCAATACCTAATAAACGAAATGCGTTTTTAATTGTTTGCCCCACTAGATTTGCCAATTGTACTCTAAAAATTTTTTTATGCTCATCATCTTCACCTAAGATTGAAACGTTTTGGTAAAACGAATTAAATTCTTTTACTAAGTCGTACGTATAATTTGCTACTAAAGCTGGGCTGTGTTGAACCGCTGCTTGTTGAATCGTTTCAGGAAAAAATTCTAATTGCTTAATTAGCTCTTTTTCTTTTTCATGCAATTCAACGGAATCAATAACAACCGTTTTATATTCAAAAGTAGCTTTTCTCAAAATAGATTGAATACGAGCATAAGTATATTGAATAAATGGCCCTGTGTTTCCATTAAAATCAACAGATTCTTCAGGATTGAATAGCATTTGTTTTTTAGGGTCAACTTTTAACATATAATATTTAAGTGCACCCAATCCTATTGTTTTATATAATGCTTTTTTATCTTGTTCTGAATATCCGTCTAATTTTCCTAATTCTTCAGAAATTGTTTGTGCTGTAGCAGTCATTTCATGCATTAAATCATCTGCATCAACAACTGTACCTTCTCTAGATTTCATTTTTCCTGAAGGTAATTCTACCATTCCATAAGATAAATGATATAAATGTTGGGCCCAATCAAATCCTAATTTTTTCAAGATTAAGAATAATACTTTAAAATGATAATCTTGTTCATTACCAACAGTATATACCATTCCGCCAATATCTGAATAATCTTTAACACGTTGTATTGCCGTTCCAATATCTTGTGTCATATACACTGAGGTTCCGTCTGAACGAAGGACAATTTTACGATCCAAACCATCAGCCGTTAAATCAATCCAAACGGATCCATCTGGATCTTTTTCAAATATACCTTTTTCAAGTCCAAATTGCACAACTTCCTTTCCAAGCAAATACGTATTCGATTCGTAATAATAGCTATCAAAATCTACACCTAAATTTTTGTACGTTTCTGCAAATCCATCATACACCCATTGGTTCATCGTTTTCCAAAGCGCAATTACTTCAGGCTTTCCGTTTTCCCAGTCTAAAAGCATTTGTTGTGCTTCTAGAATAGAAGGTGCTAGCTTTTTTGCCTCTTCTTCTGTTTTGCCTTGTGTAATTAATTCTGAGATTTCTTTTTTATATTGTTTGTCAAATTCCACATAAAAATTCCCTACCAACTTATCCCCTTTTAAACCTGTTGACTCAGGGGTTTGACCCTTACCAAATTTTTGCCAAGCTAACATTGACTTACAAATATGGATTCCTCTATCGTTAATGATTTGCGTTTTATATACTTTTTTTCCAGCTGCTTTCAA
>NZ_CALFIG010000028.1 GCF_937876455.1 uncultured Flavobacterium sp. | reverse complement strand
GGTTAATACTACTGGTGGGTATGCAGATTCTGCATCTAAGCTAGCTCAAGAAGCCGAAAGATTTGCGCATGACAGGAACATTTCATCTCAAGAAGCTACTAGATTGCTTATTGGGGCGTATGGAAATGCTTCTGGGCATGTTGCCTGGAATAGTAAAGACAATGTTGCTGGCAAGGTATTTGCTGCTGCATCTGGATTTAGTGGAGGCGGTCAAATTACAGTGGGAGCAAAAGGTGAGGCTGATTATACTACAACATCTCAGCTATCTGAAAATCAGGTTGCTGCTATGGACTTCGTTAAAAATAATGGGCTATCCAATACAATTGAGCATGCGTTAAGAGGTGTTAAAGAAAATGCTTATGCTTCTGATCTAAGAGAAGGCAGAAACTTAACGGACAGCTTAAGTGCAAGTTATGATAATGCTATTCAATCAAGCAACAGCTATAGTGCGCATATTCAGGAGGCTGAGAACCTTAGAGAGCTTTCGAGCTATATTAAAGATGAACTTGAGTCTGGTGAGCTAATTGAGATTTTGCCGGAACTTAGCCCAGATGCTGACTTTTATATGTATTACAAGAAAGTTCGTTATTTGGAGCCTAAGGTTGGAAAATTCGTTGATTTTATTTTTTCCAAACGTCATTGGCAACGATGCTTGACCAAAGAAAAAGAACTTTCCTCCTAATCCCCAATATTTTCTAATAAGTGGTTGTACAACAAATGTTGAAGATTCTGAAGTAGTTTGGGTTACATTACCCGTTGTTGTTTCTGTTTTTCCATTAATAAAACCTACTCCTAAACCAATTGTTGTTGTTGGTGCAACGAAATAACCAACAATTGGTAAAACCGTATTAGAGGTAGTTTTTACAGTACCATTATCATTCGAACTAAATGAAAACTGACCTGCAACCCATGTAGTTCCTTCTAACCCTTTTTTTTCTTGTGCATTAGATGTTAAACCAAATAATGCAATTCCTGCAATTAACAAAATTTTTTTCATTTTTATGTTTATTTAAAATTATAAGACAAATGTACTTCTCAAATAATTCAAAAAAACTGATATAAGTCATAGTTTAAAAAATAGTATATCCATAAAATTTGACTTCTAGTTAATCTATTTATACTTATATTTGTCGAAAATGTAAATCATACAAATGAAAATTAAAAAATGGCTTATTTTTCCGTTTAAAAAAGCAATACGTTTGTATCAAGTTTTACTATCACCTCTCACACCAGCTACTTGTAGATTTCATCCTACATGTTCAGCCTATGCGATTGAGGCATTAGAAAAACACGGTTTACTAAAAGGATGCTGGTTAGCACTAAAAAGAATTTTAAGTTGCCATCCTTGGGGAAAGAAAGGTTATGATCCAGTTCCTTAAATACAAATACAAATACAAATTTATAGATACAACTAAAAAATTAACAATATGATTTGGAATCCAACAGAAGGAATTGACTTAGGCTTTTTTATGATTCGTTTTTACAGTCTTACATGGGTAGCAGCATTTGCTTTTGGCTGGTACATCATGAAATATATTTTTGTGCAAGAAAATGAATCTATTGAAAAATTAGATAAGCTTTTTGTATATACCATTGTTGCGACAATGCTTGGAGCAAGATTGGGACATGTTATTTTTTACCAATCAGAGTTATTTACAGAAGACCCACTAAGCATACTTTTACCTATAAGTACCATTCCCGAAATACACTTTACTGGCTTTAGTGGATTAGCAAGTCATGGTGCCGCAATAGCTATAATTGTAACCATGTACTATATCCAATCTCGAGTACTACAAAGACCTTTATTATGGATTTTAGACAGAATCGTAATTCCGGTTTCATTTGGGGCTATTTTTATTAGATTAGGAAACTTTATGAATTCCGAAATTTTTGGAAAAATAACTACTAAAGATAGTTTTTTAGCTATGAAATTCATCAAAGGCGAAGACAGCTTAAATCCTAAAATAGTAACCAAAATAACAAATATACCTGATGCTTCTCAAGCTTATAATGCTATTGAAAAAGACGGGCAATTTAAATTTATTTTAGATCAAATTCCTTATCGATATCCCGCGCAATTATATGAGGCATTATTGTACATTCCTGTCTTTTTACTTTTATTTTTCCTTTATTGGAAAACAGATGCTAGAAACAAATCAGGATTCTTATTTGGCTTATTTTTAGTATTACTTTGGAGTATCCGTTTTGGGGTAGAATTTGTAAAAGATAGTCAAGGCGGTTTTGAAAAATATCCCATTTTTAATGCGCTTTCAACCGGACAATGGTTAAGTATTCCGTTTATTATTTTAGGCTTTTATTTTATATATCAATCTACTCAAAACAGCTCAAAATAAATGGCTAGAATTCTTGCAATTGATTACGGTATCAAAAGAACAGGAATCGCTGTCACAGATGAAATGCAGCTCATTGCAAGCGGTTTAACCACTATAGCAACACCTACATTGTTTTCATTTTTAAACGATTATTTGACTAACGAAAAGGTAGAAAAAGTAATCATTGGCGAACCAAAACAGATGAATGGACTTCCGTCTGAAAGTGCCGTATATATTGAACAATTTTGTATTGAATTCAAAAAAACATACCCAAATATCCCCTTGGTAAAAGTTGACGAAAGATTTACTTCTAAATTAGCTTTTAAAACAATGATTGACAGTGGTTTAAATAAAAAACAGCGTCAAAACAAAGCACTAATTGATGAAATTGCCGCTACTATCCTACTCCAAGATTATATAAAATAAGCAAATACTACATATAATTTTGGCAAAATTCATACTTTTGTACTTTAAATAAACACATCATGATACTTCCAATATATGGATACGGCGAAACCGTTTTAAGAAAAGTAGGCGAAGAAATTCAAAAAGATTATCCTCATTTACAAGAAACTATAGCAAACATGTATGAAACCATGTATCACGCTTGTGGCGTAGGCTTAGCCGCCCCTCAAGTAGGGCTTGCTATTCGTCTGTTTATTGTAGATACTACTCCTTTTGCAGATAGCGATGAAGTATCAAAAGAAGAAGCCATTGCACTCGATGGATTTAAAAAAACATTTATTAATGCAAAAATAATTAAAGAAGAAGGAGATATTTGGGGCTTCAACGAAGGTTGTTTAAGTATTCCTGATGTAAGAGAAGATGTATTTCGCCATGAAAAGATTACGATTGAATACGTTGACGAAAATTTTACAAAAAAAACAGAAATCTACGATGGTTTAATCGCTCGAGTTATCCAACACGAATATGACCACATTGAAGGAGTCTTATTTACAGACCATCTCTCCATATTAAAAAAGAAACTTATTGGTAAAAAACTCCAAAACATAATGGAAGGTAAAGCAAGACCTGATTATAAAATGAAATTTGCTAATTTGAAAATAAAATAATTTAAGACAATTTTAAGTATTTAGTTTTGGGTTATTAAACTTAAAAAAATATATTTGCCAACTTTAAAATAGAAAAAAAACGACATGAGTATTCAAAAAATATTAGCTATTTCTGGAAAACCAGGTTTATTTGAATTAAAAGTTCAAACACGTTCAGGATTCGTTGCAGAATCTTTATTAGACGGAAAGAAAATCACCGTAGGCTTAAGAAGTAACGTAAGTTTATTATCAGAAATAGCAGTATACACCTATACTGAAGAAGTTAAATTAGTAGAGGTTTTTAAAGCTATCGCTACAAAAGAAAGTAACGGACCAGCTATTTCACACAAAGAAACCGAAAACAATTTAAAAAGCTATTTCAGAGAAATATTACCAGAATTTGACGAAGATCGTGTGTATGCTTCTGACATCAAAAAAATAATTAACTGGTACAATATTCTTCAACCAAAAGGGTTTGTAACACTGGAAGCCTTAAATACCGAAATAAAAGAAGCTGCAGCTTCAGAATAATACTTAATCCCGATTTATTTCGGGATTTTTTTTGAAGCAAAAATATAGCTTTTCATTACGCTATACGTCAGGCTATCCGCAGTACAAGGTACTTAGCTTCTATCCTGGCTATACGTCGCGCTTTATTCTTCAAAAAACAAAAAATTACGGTCTAATTTTTGATACTATTTTTTTTATAAAACAATTTTTAATACTTTTATTCGTTGAAACTAAACAAATGGAAAACAAAAATGTAAATACAACTACCCAAAACGATAATCAAAAATCGATTATCATTACTATAGCAATCTATAGTGGCATTGTATTACTATTATTCTTCATTCGTTTTTGGCCTCCTTACAACAAAACAGAAGCTTTAATTGCTGAAGGCGGTGGCGGTGGCGGAGTAACCGTTAATTTTGGCGATAGTGAGATGGGCAAAGGAGACGATTATCTTAGTGAAACATTAGAAGTAAACATGCAACAAACTTCTAACGCTGCATCTGAAACCGCTCCAGAAGAAATTTTAACGCAAGACAATACAGGAGAAGCCATAAACACACCTCCTAAAACAACCAAACCAAAAGAAAAAACACCTAAAGATACTAAACCTGTTACAGTTGCAGAACCTGTAAAAAAACCAAATAGTGCATTATCTAACATGCTAAAAGGAAAAAATAAAGGCGGAGATGGTGATGACAATACCAGCGGTAACAAAGGAAAAAATAATGGCAAGCTCAATAGTGATGAATATTATGGAAATGGTGGCTCCGGTGGTGGAGCTGGTGGCGGAAACGGAAAAGGCAATGGAGACGGCGATGGTGATGGAAACGGAAAAGGAAGTGGCAACGGTTCTGGTGGTGGCGCAAGTTATAATTTAGCAGGAAGAAGAGTAGCTAAAGTTCCAGAAGTAGGAAATGATTGCAATTCTTTTGGAAAAGTAGTTATTGAAGTTATTGTAGATCAAGCTGGAAAAACAATTAGCGCATCAAACGGAAAAGGAACTAAAGCAGATGCTTGTCTTATAGCATTAGCAAAACAATATGCCTTAAAAACGAAGTGGCAACCAAGTCCGAATGCGGCAGAAAAACAAACAGGGACGATTACCTACAACTTCAAAAATCAATAAACTAATCACGGCATAAACAACTTCTAAACCAAATGGAAAATATTCCTAATGGTTTTACTTATATTTGCCTATAAAATTTTAAGTATGCAACACATTATTGATCGTTTTATCAGTTATGTAACGATAGACACCGAATCTGATCCTAATTCAACTACAACACCTAGTACCTCTAAACAATGGAATTTAGCAAATAAATTAGCCCAAGAGCTTAAAGAAATTGGACTAACAGATGTAACTATTGATGAAAAATCGTACGTAATGGGAACATTGCCTAGCAATGTAAAACATAAAGTACCTACAATAGGTTTTGTTGCACATTTTGATACTACACCAGATTTTACGGGAGCTAATGTAAAACCACAACTTGTAAAAAATTATGATGGCGGAGACATCGTACTTAATAAAAAACAAAACATTATTTTATCGCCTAGCTATTTTAAAGACTTATTACAATATAAAGGTCAAACCTTAATTACTACTGACGGCACAACCTTATTAGGCGCAGACGACAAAGCAGGAATTACCGAAATCATGACGGCTATGGAGTATTTAGTACAACATCCTGAAATAAAACACGGAACAATTAAAGTTTGTTTCACACCTGATGAAGAAATTGGTAGAGGAGCAGACCATTTTGATGTGAAAAAATTTGGTGCAGAATGGGCCTACACCATGGATGGAAGTCAAATAGGAGAATTAGAATATGAAAATTTTAATGCTGCAGGCGTAAAAATTATATTTAAAGGAAAAAGTGTACACCCGGGTTATGCTAAAGGAAAAATGATGAATGCCATGCTTTTAGCTTCTAAATTCATTTCTAAGCTACCAAAAGACGAAACCCCTGAAACCACAAGAGGATACCAAGGATTTTATCATGTGACTGGAATTTCAGGTAGTATTGAAGACACTAAACTAGAACTCATCATAAGAGACCATAACAGAAAAAAATTCAATGCTAGAAAGAAATTTGTTGAAGAATTGGTCGCTAAAATGAATAAAAAACATAAAAAACAATTTGGTGAAGACATTGTAGTTTTAGAAATTCGTGATCAATATTATAACATGCGTGAAAAAATTGAGCCTGTTATGCATATAGTAAAAATTGCTGAAAAGGCTATGTTAGACGTAGGCGTGAAGCCAATAATAAAACCTATTCGTGGAGGCACAGACGGTTCTAGACTTTCTTTTATGGGATTACCTTGTCCTAATATTTTTGCTGGCGGTCATAATTTTCATGGAAAATATGAATATGTACCTGTTGAAAGTATGCAAAAAGCAATTGAAGTGATTATTAGAATAACAGAATTGGTTGCATTGCCTAAAAAATAAACGTTTGTTTTTATGGATAAAACAAATCAATGGCAAAAAGAAATTGAGTTTTTAGAATCAATTATAAGTAAAATGCCCTTGCTAAAAACCATCAAATGGGGCACACCTGTCTACACATTTAACAATCAAAATGTAATTGGTGTAAGTGGTTTCAAATCATATGTTGGATTATGGTTTTATAAAGGTGTATTTCTTTCTGATAAACAGAAACTACTTATTAATGCACAAGAAGGGGTAACTAAAAGTTTAAGACAAATGCGTTTCAAGTCAATTAATGAGATTGATGAAGCAGTTTTAAAAGACTATATTACTGAAGCCATTGAAATTGAAAAAGCAGGATTAACAATTCCAAAAACAAAAAAAGAATTTAAAATTCCAACACTTTTACTTCAAGCTTTTGAAGAAAACAAGAATTTAGAACTTGCTTTTCTTCAATTTGCGAAATATAAACAAAATGACTTTATTGAATACATTGATAGTGCTAAACAAGAAAAAACAAAAATTGATCGCTTAGAAAAAATTAAACCGATGATTCTTTCGAATATCGGTTTAAATGATAAGTTTAAAAAGTGATTAGTTTGCTTCTTTCAATTTAGCACTCAATTCAACTGAAATAGCCGTTTTTTCCATTTTAATTTTTCCTGCCATAGTTTCTACAACAATAGTTGTTTCAGCTAGTTCAGCAATTTTCCCATGAATACCAGATTTAGTAATGATTTTATCACCTACTTTTAATCCGCTTTCAAAATTCTTCTCTTGTTTAATTTTTTTTCTTTGTGGCATAATGATTAAGAAATAAAATACTCCTACCATTAAGGCCAATTGAATTAAGATGGTATTATTCATATTATATAAAATTTATGTGTTATCGATATATATATTATCGCCTATTAAGTTATATTTATGTGTAAACTATTTATGAATGGCGAGTTTATTCTTATTTTGTTTTAATAGTTGCTTTAATTTTTACTTGTTCTACTAAATCTTCCGAATTACACGTTATTGTAATCGTTTTTTCCACATTACCTTGTTTTCCGTTAGAATCAAATTTCACCTTAATAGGTGTCGATTTTCCTGGTTTAATAGCTTCTTTTGTAACTTCAGGCACTGTACAGCCACAACTTGCTCTCGCTTGTGCAACATATAAATCATTTGCACCTATATTTTTCAACATAAATTGTGTTTCTACAATTTCTCCTTGATTAATTGTTCCAAAATCATGCTCCGTTTTATCAAATTCAATTTCTGTTTTTGGATGTTTTGTTAATTGTTCTTCGATATATTTCCCTTCTAAATCTTCTAACGAATTTGATTTTTTACAAGAAAAAATAATCGAAAACAAAACAAAAGTAACTATAACTTTCTTCATACTATAGCGTATTATAATAAACCTCTCCCCGACTTTTTAATTTTATTTGCAGCTTGATATTCTTTTACTAAATTATCTAAAATTCCATTGATAAAGATACTACTTTTTGGTGTAGAATATTCTTTTGCAATTTCTAAATATTCATTTAAAGTTACTTTTACAGGAATTGACGGGAATTTTAATAGCTCACAAATAGCCATTTTTAATAAAATAGTATCGAGCTCAGCAATACGTTCTGTGTCCCAATTTGGAGTTTTATTTTCATATTCCTTTGCAAACTCCAATTCATTTAACACCGTTTTACGAAACAGATTTCTAACATATTCTTTATCTTCTTCATCTTTAAATACATCAGGCAACTCTATACTATCCTTCTCAGAACGAATCGCTTTTATTTGCTTACTAATTAATGTATTTATTACAGGAATGTCATCAACCCATGTTATTTTATAATCTTCTAAATAGTCATATAGCTTCTCATTTGGAGCAATATGATGTGTGAAAATTTCAGCAATAAAATCAATATCTTGTTTAAACTAGAAGTAGTAGACTCCATATAAGCAGCATATGCTTTACCAGACTTAATTTCGTCTAATATAAAAAGTACACAATCGTCATTTAATTTCCAATTCGTGATTTTGCGTTTTTCTAACCGTTCTTGAAAAGCAACATGATTATCTAAAATTGAAAAGAAAGCATTATTGACAAACTTTAAACTAGGGTTTCGTTCTTGTGGAGTGGCCAAATGTTTTTTAGAAGCAAGCGCTAAATAATTTTTTTCTTTAGTTCTTAATTCTGTAAAAATAGCAAGAATTAACAAATATAAATCTTGAGCTTGATCAATACTTTGCAATAAAAATTTTTCTTCTTTATCTAAAGCGTCCGATTGATGTTGATGCATGGCATAAATGGTTTGCATCACTTTTACTCTAAAATGTCTTCTATTAAGCATGGCTAAGAACTTGTTTTTTAAAATGAATCCCGATGGCAAAACCACCGGGACAAAATTACAATTTTATATTGAAATGAATTACCCGTTTTGTAATTCTTTTTTTCTATCATCAATTCTTTTTTGTGCAATTGAAAAAGCAGCTTGATGCGTAGTACTATTATTTTTAGCAGCAAAATCAAAAATTTCTAAAGCCGTGTTGTATATATTTTCTGTTTTCTCAATAACTTGTTCTTTAGTCAAATGTGCAATTTCTGAATATACATTAATAACACCACCTGCGTTAATTAAGAAATCTGGCGCATATAAAATCCCTCTGTCTTTTAATATTTGACCATGAATCAATTCATTAGACAACTGATTATTTGCCGCACCAGCAATCACTTTTGCCTGAATTTTATGAACGGTATCATCATTAATAGTAGCACCTAATGCACATGGAGCATAAATATCTACATCCAAGCTATATAAATCATTTCCTGTATAAATTTTAGCCCCATATTGAGAACCTACTTCATGTAATCTTGCTTCATTAATATCAGAAATTGTAACTAAAGCACCATTTTCCGTTAAATGTTTAACTAACGATTCTCCAACATGTCCTATACCTTGAACTAAAACTTTTTTTCCTTCTAAGTTATCGCTACCAAATTTATATTTTGCTGCAGCTTTCATTCCCATAAAAACCCCGTAAGCAGTAACAGGAGAAGGGTTCCCAGAACCACCTCTTTCTGCTGAAATACCCGCAACATGTTTAGTCACATTGTTAACGATATCCATATCTCTTGTTTCCATACCCACGTCTTCTGCCGTAATGTACTTACCAGATAATGAATCCACAAACTGACCAAATCTTGTCATCAATTCGTCCGTTTTTTGGGTTTTAGCATCACCAATAATAACAGCTTTACCCCCTCCTAAATTCAACCCAGAGATAGAATTTTTATAGGTCATTCCTCTAGACAAACGCAATACGTCATTTAGTGCTTCCCATTCGTTAGAATAATTCCACATTCTTGTTCCTCCTAATGCAGGTCCAAGAACTGTATTATGAATACCAATAATTGCTTTTAAACCTGTATCTTTGTCGTGACAAAAAACAACTTGCTCGTGTCCGTCAAAAGAAATCTGACCAAATACTGGATCTACTTTTTGTAATTCAATTGGTTTTAATACATCTACTGTCATGGGTAATGTTGAGTTTTTTTCAATAATTAGACACAAAAATAGATATAATTTTTAATTATTCTCTAAATTTTATATTATTTTTATCAATCTTCTAATTAACATAAAAAACAACTTATTTAGTATTTTACACTATTTTAATAGAAAAACGCAACATTTAAATTAATTTTTAATAGCTAGCTAACTTTACTTAAAAACTGTCTATTTCGGGGATTGGGGATTGGGGATTGGGGATTGGGGATTGGGCCCAAT
>NZ_CALFIG010000027.1 GCF_937876455.1 uncultured Flavobacterium sp. | reverse complement strand
AAAAAACCGTGAATAATGAGTAATGGCATGCCCTCGCCTTCAATTCTTGAAAATAATTGCATTTTATTACTTTAAGCGTTGTAAATACATATTGATTACATTGTCAAACCCTAAATATAGGGATTCCGAAACAAGTGCATGACCAATAGAAACTTCCAATAAATTAGGAATATTTTCTTTAAAAAATTTTATATTTTCCAAACTTAAATCATGCCCGGCATTAATTCCAAGCCCCATTTCAGCTGCTTTATTTGCTGCTAAAATATAGGGCTCAATACCTTTTAGATTACCTAAACCAAACTCATGCGCAAAACTTTCAGTATACAATTCAATTCTATCCGTACCTATCTCTTTAGCACCTACTATCATTTTTTCATTGGGATCAACAAAAATTGACGTTCGAATGCCTTTGCTTTTAAATAGCGTAACAACATCCTTTAAATAGGATTGATGCGTAATTGTATCCCACCCCGCATTTGAAGTTAATGCGCCAATAGCATCTGGAACAAGCGTAACTTGAGTAGGCATTACTTCTAATACTAAATCAATAAAGTTATGTTGTGGATTTCCTTCTATGTTAAATTCTGTATAAACAATAGGTTTTAAATCTCTAGCATCTTGGTATTTTATATGACGTTCGTCTGGTCTAGGATGAATGGTAATGCCTGCAGCCCCATATTTTTGAAGATCAGTAGCCACTTGAAGCAAATTTGGTACATCTCCGCCTCTTGAATTTCGCAACGTCGCTATTTTATTGATATTTACTGATAATTTTGTCATGCTAAGATATATTTTTTACAAAAATAATAAACTATCACAATAGGATTGCTTATTTTTTAGTTATTTTGCATGAGTATTGAAAATGTATCACATGACTAAAATTCAAGATTTTATTAATACTAAAATGGAAGCCCTACAAGCACATGAAAGCATTGTTGAGGCACAAAATATTTTCTTAGACTTTGATTATTCTCATTTTCCAATACTTGATCAAAATGTATTTATAGGATCAATTGGCAAAGAAGAAGCCGAAATTTTTCCTGCTTCAGATACCATTTCCACTCATAAATATGGCTTACATCGTTTTTTTGTTCGGGAAACGATGAATTGGTTTGATGTGTTTGAAGAATTTTCAAAAAATAATACAACTATTTTACCTGTTTTAGACGCAAACAATACATATGTAGGTTTTTATGAATTAGATGATGTACTTCATTTTCTAAATGAAACGACATTTATAAAAGAAAACGGAGGTATACTTAGTATTGAAAAAAACTCAAATGATTATACGTTTAGTCAAATTTGTCAAATTGTAGAAAGTAATCATGCTCAAATATTAGGCATTTTTGTTTCTCAAACTACTGAAGAAACAACACAAATAACACTTAAAATTACGGAAGTAAATTTTAATGAAATTATACAAACTTTTAGGCGCTATAATTATACTGTTTTATCTGAACATCATGAGGATTCTTATTTAAACAGCCTGAAAGAACGTTCAGATTATTTAGATAAATATTTAAACATATAAGTTACAAATACTAACTAACACATATGAAATCGCCACTAACAAAAATTTTGCGCAAGCAAACACCATGAAAATAAAGCGATACCATATGACGTAAAAAAAGCAATAAATATTTACATATGAAAATAGCCTTATTTGGACAATATTATCAAAACAATACGCACACCATTATTGAAAAGGTGGTAGCTTATTTAATGCAACGAAATTGCACACTTTATTTTTTTAAAGAATTTTCGGAAACTTTACAAAAAAACGGCTTAAACATAGGGAACTACCCGACATTTGAAACACATGAAGAGCTTCAAAACAATTTTGCCTTTTTAATAAGTGTGGGGGGTGATGGTACTATTTTAAGAGCAGCAACATGGATTAGAAATTTAGACATACCCATTCTAGGAATTAATGCGGGCCGTTTAGGGTTTTTAGCAACCGTACAAGAAGAAAATATTGAAATGCTATTAACACATGTTTTTGATAAAAATTTCACTTTATCAAAGCGAACATTAGTTAGTCTTGAAACTTTACCAGGAAACAAAGACATTGAGGAAATAAATTTTGCTTTAAATGAAATTTCAATTTCACGAAAAGACACTACTTCTATGATAACTATAGAAACTACTATTAATGACGAATATCTAAATTCATATTGGGCGGACGGACTAGTAATATCAACCCCAACAGGTTCAACAGGTTACTCTTTAAGTTGTGGAGGACCTTTATTAATGCCTACAGCCACTAGTTTTGTAATTACCCCTATTGCTCCCCATAATTTGACTGCAAGACCTTTAGTTATTCCTGATGATGTAGAGATTAAACTTAAAGTTTCGGGAAGAGAAGAACAATATTTAGTCTCATTAGACTCTCGAATTACTTCTGTAACAAATGAAACTATTTTAACGATAAAAAAATCTAATTTTACAATCTCTTTGGTAGAATTTCCACAAGAAGGTTTCTTTAAAACAATTAGAAAAAAATTACTTTGGGGAGAAGATAAAAGAAACTAACATACCATTTTTCATTTTAATACGTTATTTATTCCACTTAGAGGCTAAAAAATAGCTTATTAAGATGGTTACTATTTCAATATTATTATATTTGCAAACTATTAAAAAAATGAAGAACATATTATTTTATATAGCTACCTTGTTTTTGAGTTATTCATTACATGCTCAAATACATGAATTTGGTGTTTTTGCTGGCGGAAGTAATTATATAGGCGATGTTGGACCTACAAATTATATTTCACCAAATAAATTTGCTTTTGGTTTGCTTTATAAATGGAATAAAAGCCCCCGACATTCCTACAGACTTTCTTATTATCAAGGTGAATTAATTTCGCATGATGTAGATAGCAATGCGCCAAACAGAAATTTAAGAGGATTTTCTATTAAAAATTCTATAAAAGAGTTTTCTGCTGGTGTTGAATTTAATTTTTTGGATTTTGATTTACACAATACAAAAGATATTTTTACGCCATATATTTATACAGGAATAACAACCTTTATTTATGACGAACTATTTATAATAAACAAAGAAAGTAAAGTAGATTACAAACACTATGCTTTTGCAATACCCATGACAGTGGGTATGAAAACAAGATTAGCGCGAAAACTAATTTTAGGAGCAGAGATTGGAGCTAGATATACTTTTACAGATAATTTAGATGGGAGCAATCCAAAAAATAAGAATTTCGAAAATTTAAAATTTGGAAATTTAAACAGTAAAGATTGGTATGTGTTTAGTGGATTTACATTAACCTATACCTTTGGTGAAAACCCTTGCTTTTGTGCAGAATAAAAAAATGAAAATACATCAAGAAATAGATAAAAATAACCTTCCTACTCATTTGGCCATTATCATGGACGGCAATGGACGTTGGGCTAAGCAACAGGGTAAATTGCGTGCTTTTGGTCATGAAAATGGAACTAAAACAGTAAAAAAAACTGTTGAGGCTTGCGCAAAATTAGGTATCAAATTCTTAACGTTGTATACTTTTTCTACTGAAAACTGGAATAGACCTAAAATTGAAATAGATATACTAATGAAATTACTAATTAGTGCGTTGAAGAAGGAGTTGAAAACACTTCAAAGTAATAACATTAGACTCAACACTATTGGGAACATTGATACTTTGCCATCTGGTGTTAAAAAAGAACTTCTGGATGTTATGGAACAAACAAAAGACAACACGGCTATGACGCTGACACTTGCACTTAGTTATGGCTCTAGAGACGAAATCATAAATGCTGTTAAAAAAATAACAGAAAAAGTTAAAAATAATATAATTTCAATAGACACTATTGATGAATCAATTATAAATCAGCATCTTTACACACAAAACATACCTGATGTAGACTTAGTAATTAGAACAAGCGGCGAGCACAGAATAAGTAATTTTTTACTTTGGCAAATTGCTTATGCCGAATTTTATTTTACTGACGTACTTTGGCCTGATTTTAAAGAAGCTCATTTACATGAAGCTATTTTAAGCTATCAAAAAAGAGAAAGAAGATTTGGTAAAACCAGCGAACAAATTAATTAATAAACATGTTTAAGAAAAAAATAGTATTAGTATTAGCCTTTATATTTTTAAGTGCAACCGTTACAACTAATGCACAAGAAGCGGCATTAGAAAAAGGAAAAGAATATACCTTGGCAGGCATTGAAGTCACAGGAAAAGTTTCTTATAATGAACAAACGGTAATTACTTTTACAGGATTAGAAATTGGAAGTAAAATTAGAATTCCAGGTGAAGAAATAAGCGGTGCAGTAAAAAAATTATGGAAATTAGGATTGTTTAACGACGTAAATTTCTTCGTAAAAAAAATTGAAGGTGAATCTATCTTTTTAGAGCTTAATTTGTATGAATTACCTAAACTTAATGATTTTAAATTTAAAGGCATTCGCAAAGGAAAAATAGAAGAATTTACTAAAGACACCGATCTTAAAAAAGGAAAAGTTGTGAATGAAAATTTACTTTCAAACACAAAAAACTACATTGAGAAAAAATTCAAAAAAGACGGATATTACAACGCTAAAGTAACTATAAATACTTTTGCAGATTCTACAGACTCAAACGTAGACATGGTTATTTTTATAGACAAAGGAGATAAAGTTAAAATTAACTCTATAGACTTTGTGGGTAATTCTCAATTCACAGATAAAAAACTTAAAAAAGCTTTTAAAAATACTAAAGAAAAGAAAATTACTAGATTATTTAAATCTTCAAAATACGTTAAAGATAAGTATAAAGAAGACTTAGAAACACTAATTGACAAATACAAAGAAAAAGGGTACCGTGATGCACGCATTATCAGTGAAAATGTCAATTATAACAAAAAAACAAATAAAATTGATATTTCTGTAAATGTAGAAGAGGGTAGAAAATATTATTTTGGTGATATTCGTTATTTAGGTAATACTGTATATTCTAATCAATCTTTAAACAGTATTGTTAGAATAAAAAAAGGAGATGTTTACAATGGGGTATTATTACAAAAAAGAATATCAGACAATTCTACACCAGACCCTGAAGACATAACTAGTTTATATCAAAATAATGGTTATTTGTTCTCAAATATCAATCCAGTAGAGGTACGAACAGAAAACGATACTATCGATTTTGAAATAAGAATTACTGAAGGTCCTTTAGCTTATTTTAATAATGTTACCGTAAAAGGAAACGATAAAACAAATGACAAAGTAATTTATAGAGAATTAAAAACAAGACCTGGGGAAAAATGGAACAAAGAATTAGTTATTCGTACCATTCGTGAGTTAGGTCAATTAGGATTTTTTGATCCAGAAGCTATTCGTCCCGAACCAAAAAATGCCGATCCTGCAGCAGGAACTGTTGATTTAGAATGGACCGTTGTAGAGAAAGGTTCAAGTCAAGTAGAACTGCAAGGAGGATATGGTGCTGGAGGATTTATTGGAACTCTTGGTTTGTCTTTTAATAACTTTTCGTTAAAAAACATTTTAAAGAAAGAGGCATATCGTCCTTTACCTATGGGAGACGGTCAAAAAATGTCTTTAAGATTGCAAGGGAGCAGCTATTTTCAAGTATATAGTTTATCGTTTACAGAACCTTGGTTAGGTGGTAAAAAACCCATTAGTTTCTTTACATCACTATCCTATAGCAAACAATTTTTATATAATTATGCATTAAGACAAACTACAAAAAATCAGAGTTTTAATATTTCATCTATTACTGTAGGATATGGAAAAAGATTAACCGTACCTGATGATTATTTTTCAATTTCTAATTCTATAACTTTCCAATATTATGATTTAAATAATTACAACACTGGATTGTTTACTTTTGGAAATGGAGCCTCTAGAAATTTATCGTTTACTACTTCAATCACTAGAGACAACCGAGGGATAAATCCTATTTTCCCTACATCAGGATCAAATGTAACTTTATCTGCTAAATTCTCTTTACCCTACTCGTTGTGGAATGGTATAGATTATGCTAATTTAGGAAATCAAGCAGATTATAAACTTAGAAATACAGGCGCAGGCTATACGAATGCAAATGGACAATATGTTTATACAGGTGCATATATAGACAATGATGGTAATCCACAAAGCGATTATACTTTAGCAATTGCCGACAGAGCAAAAGTAGATCAGCAAAAATACAATTGGTTAGAATTTTATAAAATAAAATTTAGCGTAGATGCCTACAATAAATTATACAAACAACTCGTTTTAAGAACTAGAGCTGAATTTGGATTCTTAGGAGCCTATAATAGCGCAAGAGGTATAATTCCTTTTGAACGTTTTTTTGTAGGAGGTGATGGTCTAGCAAACTACTCATTAGATGGTAGAGAAGTAATTCAATTACGTGGATATCCAAATAATTCATTATCTTCGTCTGATGGCGGAACAGTTTATAATAAATTTTCAATGGAATTAAGATATCCTATTACACTAAAACAAACAGCATCAATTTATGCACTAACATTTTTAGAAGCTGGGGCAGCATACAGTAATTTTAAAACGTTTGATCCTTTCAAAATGCAACGTTCTGCAGGTGTAGGATTAAGAGTGTTCATGCCGGCCTTTGGTTTATTAGGAATTGATTTTGCTCATGGATTTGATCCTGTTCCTGGAAGTACAATTAAAAGTGGTTGGCAAACCCATTTCATCATCGGGCAACAATTTTAACATTTGGCACGATAGTTGAAATTAAATTAAATAATTATGAAGAAATATTTTGTTTTACTAGTTGCTTTACCTTTTTTCTTTGCCCAAGCACAGAAAGGAGCTAAAATTGGCTATATTGATATGGATTACATATTAGAAAAGGTACCTGAATATGCCGAAGCAAAAAATCAATTAGAACAAAAAGCAACTACTTGGAAACAAGAAATTGAAGCAAAAAAAAACACAGTTTCTAAACTTAAAGAAACCTTAGCGGCCGAAAAAGTATTGCTAACAAAAGAGTTAATAAAAGAAAAAGAAGAAGAAATTAAAACCTTAGAAACAGAACTTTTTGATTACCAACAAAAAAAATTTGGCCCACAAGGTGATTTAATTATACAAAAAGGAGCATTAATTAAGCCTATTCAAGATCAAGTGTTTAATATTGTGCAAGATTATGCGGAAAAACAAAAATATGATTTTATCTTTGACAAATCTTCAGATTTAACCATGTTATTCACTTCTGATAGATTTGATATTAGTGACCAAATTCTTAAAGCAATAGAACGTGCGGGAAGAAAAGTAGAACTAACAAAAAAACAACAAAAAATTCAGGAAGCAAAAGACCAAAGAGAAATTGATGTAAAAGAAAATCCTGAAATTCTTGAAAAAGAAAAAACACAAGATTTAAAAAAAGAAGAACGTCAAAGAATACTGGATGAAAGGAAAGAAGCCGCTGCAGCTAAAAAGAAAGAAGCTGATGAAAAAAGAACTGCACAATTAAAAGAAAAAGCGGAAGCGCGTCAAAAAGCATTAGACGAAAAAAAAGCAAAATTAGAACCAGCACAAACTGATAAAAAAGAAACAGTAGATCAAACTACAACTGCTTCACAAAAAGAAGCAAGAGAAAAAATATTACAAGAGAAAAAAGAAGCTGCTGCGGCAAAAAAGAAAGAAGCAGATGAAAAAAGAGCACAATTGTTAAAAGAAAAAGCTGAAGCTCGACAAAAAGTATTAGATGATCAAAAAGCAAAGAAAGAAGCGTTAAAAAACAAAACAGAAGAAAACAAAGAAGAACCAAAGAAAAATTAAATAACCCTTATTAAATTAAATTAAAATGAAACAAGTAAAGACTCTATTATTAGCAACAGTATTATTCATAGGGACACAATTTGCTACTGCACAAACTAAAGTAGGACACATTAATGTGCAAGATTTAATGACAGCAAACCCAGCTATGAAAGCAGCTGAAGCACAATTAAAAAAATTACAAGACACGTATGATGCTGAGTACAAAAAAATGGTACAAGAATATCAAACTAAATTAGCACAATATCAACAAGACGCTGAGGCAAAAACAGTTACTGACGCAGTAAATGAAACACGTTCTCAAGAAATGCAAGATATGGGTGCTAGAATTCAAAAATACCAAGATACTGCATCAAAAGATTTACAACAAAAATCTATTGAATTACAAAAACCAATCATGGAAAAAGCACAAGCAGCAATTCAAAAAGTAGCACGTGCAAAAGGAATTCAATATGTATTAGACTCAACAACAGGAAGTGGTGTATTACTTGCTGATGGTACAGATTTATTAGTAGACGTTAAAAAAGAATTAGGTTATTAATAGAAATCTACTAACAATAAACGAACTGCTCAATATTAAATAATATTGAGCAGTTTTTTTTATATTTGTTTTATGAATACACAACAACCTATTGGTCTTTTTGATTCTGGTGTGGGTGGCACTTCAATTTGGAAAGAAGTTCATGCCTTACTGCCCTTTGAAAGCACAGTATATCTTGCTGATAGCAAAAACGCGCCATATGGTAAAAAATCAAAAGACGAAATCATTTCGCTCAGTAAAAAAAATACCGAATTTCTTTTAGAAGCCAATGCAAAACTCATTATTGTAGCTTGTAACACTGCTACTACAAATGCTATAAAAGTACTAAGAGAAAGTTATGATATTCCTTTTATTGGTATAGAACCCGCTATAAAACCTGCGGCTCTCCATTCTAAGACACAGAAAATTGGTATTTTAGCTACTAAAGGTACGCTAACGAGTGAACTTTTTCATCAAACAGTACAAAACTATTCCCAAGTTAAAATAATAGAACAAATAGGACATGGGCTCGTTGAGTTAATCGAAAACGGAAATTTATATTCCACAGAAATGACACAATTATTGAAAAGTTATTTACAACCAATGATTGATGAAAATATTGATTATTTAGTGTTAGGTTGTACACATTACCCGTACTTAATTCCTCAAATTAAAGAAATCCTTCCTAAACATATCAAAATTATTGATTCTGGCGAAGCTGTTGCCCGTCAAACAAAATACATATTAGAACAAAATCAATTAATTCAGAAAGAACCAAATACAGCTCTTTTTCACCATTTTTTTATTAATAATCCACCTGAAGTCATGCAAAACTTACTAGGAAATAATTTTCAGGTCATTCAAAAAGATTTTTAGAAGCTACAACCAGAGGGGTGTTTTTTTAACATTGGTACCAGCTGTTCACTATATTCCCGAAAAATCGGGAGATGCCGTTTCCATCTGGGCTAGTAACAGGCATTCATTTTTGTTTAATCTTCTTTAAACCAACTAGAATACATAACATAATTAGTTGCTATACGGTCTATTTCGCCAGCAAAATCACTAGTATTTAATTCTTTTACTTTCTTAGCAGGAATGCCCGCATAAATAACACCACTTTCTACATGCGTATTCTGCGTAAGCACACTTCCAGCGGCTATAATAGAATTACTTTCAACCGTACAACCATCCATAATGATAGCCCCCATACCTACTAATACATTATCATGAATAGTACAACCATGGACAATAGCATTATGCCCTATAGAAACATTATTACCAATTTGTGTAGGATGCTTTAAATAAGTACAATGAATTACAGCTCCATCTTGAATATTTACTTTATTCCCAATACTAATTGCATTTACATCTCCTCTAATTACAGCGTTAAACCAAACACTACAAGAGCTGCCAAGGGTTACTTCTCCCACAATTGTAGCATTTTCAGCCACATAACAATCTTCTGGAATAAGTGGATATTTTCCTCTAACTTCTTTTATTATCATAACTAGTTGCTATAAAAAAATCCCGAAAAATCGAGATTGTTTTTTATTAATTAACCACCGCTGGACAGTGACAATCATATGGCTTATCTTTACAGAATAGATTTAATCCTAAGGTAATTTGATGGTAACCTGCATTATCAAATTTAACATTTCCTAATACTTTGTTGTAAGAATAGGCAAGCATAAATTGTTTGTAATTAACACCTATAAATGGTGTAACATATTGCAGTTTTTGTTCAGCCACAAAACCACCATTTAAATATTGTGTACCTTCAAAACTTCTCCTGTAAGACAATCCCCCCCAAATTTT
>NZ_CALFIG010000026.1 GCF_937876455.1 uncultured Flavobacterium sp. | reverse complement strand
CATCGGTGACTGGAGTTCAGACGTGTGCTCTTCCGATCTATAGTAAACAATCCATACTATAGTATAACGATTGTAAATCTGAATACTTCATATAAGAATGAAAAACACAAGCTTCTATTGCGCCATATTTATTTAATAGGTAATTACCATATTTAGATTTATTTCTTTCCAATGTAAAATGAAATTGGCATTGTTCTTTTGTTTTTGAATCTAATAATTTAATGGCTTCAAAAATAACTTCAAAATTTTTAAAACTTCTGGGAAAACTTGGGTACAAAAAATGAATCTTTCCCGCTTCAAAAACCGTGTTTTTAGGCGAACTCAATGCAGAAAATTGAGGTTGAGCAACTACGACATTAGAAATTCCAAATCGTTTAGTAAAAACAGCTTTAATCCAATGTTGTTGTACAAAAACGGTGTGATTTTTTTTTATATTGATTTTAAATACCCAATCATAGAGTAAGGAAAATAGTCCAATTTTATAATCAAATTTCCAATCTTTCCATGTAGGTTTGTAAAAGGTTGTAGGATGATGGCAATACACAAAACGTTTTTTTGCGACTACACGAGGCGTGGTATCATGTAGTGAAAGCCAAATGTCGGGTTGTATTTTTTTAGAAATTTTGTAGAAATAAATATACTCGTAATATAACCTAAACCACCAAGATTTCTTAGATTTTGGAATTTCAATCAATTGAATACTTGGAAAGTCTAGTCCGTCTTTTTTATGTACAAAAGCGATAATTTCAAGCGGCACTTTTTCGCTGTATTTTGATAGTTCTTCCAAAGCATTATGAAGAATAGTATAAATACCTCCTTCCACCATATTGATACCTGAAATGACTATTTTTTGACGTTCCAAAGGCTTGTTTATTTATCCCAAAGCATTTTTCCCGCAATAATAAGTAAAATTACGGCAAATATCTTTTTTAATGTTTTTTGATCTAATCCTAATGCAAATTTACTTCCTATTATACTGCCCGCAACAAAAAATACGGCAATAACTAAAGCAAATTTTATATTGATGTGCCCTTCGTTGTAATAATTATATACCGCTACGGCTGTAACGGGCACTGCCAAAACAGCTAAACTTGTACCTTGCGCTTGATGTTGGCTCATACCAAATAACAAAACGAGTAGGGGTACCATAATAACACCACCACCTACGCCAACAAGGCCACTCAGTATTCCTGCTAATATTCCTATTAGCACTAACGATAAAATTGTTTGTAAACTCATCATTGATTTCACTTGTATATAGTTTTTATTTTCTTAAATAACCTTCTGTTGGAATATGTAATTCATATTGTTTTTTAGAAGGATTATCTAGTTTTTTATCACGTAACCAAGGGTTATGTGTTTTCAATATTTTATAATTAATACCTTGTTGAATGGCAAATGACGCTAAATCGGTTACACTGCTATCTATTACTATTTTTTTAGTAGCTAGTTTTGGATACAAGGCTTTTTCGGGAATAGCATACCCATATTTTTCAGGGTTTTTCATGATTTCTTTTAGCGCTAAAATTCTAAACACATAACGCGAAGTTTCATCAGAAAGCCACAAATCATAGTAATCGTTTGATTTTTGAAAATCAATTTGTTTTTGTAACCCAGCTATTCCACCGTTATATGAAGCGGCGGCCATAGTCCACGAGCCAAATTTTTCTTTGGCTTTTTTTAAATAATTACAAGCTGCTTGCGTAGCTTTTTCAATGTGATAGCGTTCGTCGATTTGTTCAGTAACTTCAAGTCCTATTTCTTTTGCTGTTTCGGGCATAAATTGCCACACCCCTTTAGCTCCCGATGGAGACACGGCATTGACTAGCCCACTTTCAATAACAGCTAAATATTTAAAATCATCGGGAATGTTATTTTGCGCTAGGATAGGTTCAATAATTGGGAAAACTTTATTAGCGCGTTTTAATAATAGGGAAGTAGAGGCGTTTAAATTAATATTTACTGCCATTTCTCTATCTAAACGTTCTTTTACATCGGCTAATGAGGTAGGAACTTTTTCACCCGAAAAATCCATATCAAGTGGATAATCTACGTGACTTCTGTAAGTATAATTACTAATAGATGTAGCGAAAATTAAAATACCACATGCCATTAAAAAAAACGCACCAACAGTAAATCTATTCCATTTCATATTACTAGATAATTAAATGAAGGGCTAATATACAACATTATTCTAAAAGTAATTGTGGCAAATGTGAATTAAACCATTTGTATTTGTTAATAATCATAATGTGTGTGCCACCTTTTACAACAACAGTAGGATTGCAATATTTAATGGGAAAAACCCCGTCAAGATCTCCGTGAATATGTATAACCTCTGGATTAGCTTCTGAACGATTCCAATATAAAATTTGCTTAATAGACCAGTCTAGATAATAGGTATCATGCATGGATAAATATTTTTTATACAGCTGCATGCTTTTGGCTAAAACATTTCTTCCCTTAACATAACTTGCTAAAACAGGAATTTTTCCTAATAATCGGGTAGGGAGTATTTTGTAAAAAAGAGTTTTTCGAGCCATTTGCATAACAGCGGGCAATTCTTGGTTACTTTTTATACTTGAAATAATAACCACTTTTTTCGGTTGAACAAATTGTGCCATTTCTTGTACTAGTATCCCTCCAAATGATACGCCAACTAAAATGCAGTTAGGCTCCGTTACAAAAGCACTCATTCGTTGTGCATAGTCTACTAACGTTTCGTTTTGTATAGGTTGCAACCATTCAATACAATGCATTTCAAATAGCGTCGTAGGTAATTTTATATGTTCAAAAATGCTACTACTAGCTCCTAATCCTGGAACAAAATACACGTGAATAATGGACATTTTAGCTTACTATTTTTTAGTGATTTAAAGATAGTCTTTTTTATTAGAATTTAGAGGTGTTTTGCGTTTAAATTAAAGTTGGCTTATTTAAATTAATATGTAAATTTTTGATAATCTATTGTTTACACTTGACACGAATGTTAAGAAATTGTAAATTTGCCAAAAATTAGAGCTCTTACAAAGCTATTTTTTTGTCCTAAATTAACCAGAACACAATACCATGGCAACCATCAAAGACAATGAATTGCTAAGACAATTTGAAATTACTACTGAAAAGGGATTACTCACGATTGAATACGCTATTCAAGAACGAAAAATATTCTTAACTAAGCTTTGTGCACCCGAACAAGAATCAGATGAAGCAATACAACAATTCGTTTCTGAAGTACTTGAACATGTGGAGGAACGAAAGTTTAAGGTAGTGCCTACGCATCCTAAAATGGTATCTTTTTTCAGAAAAAATAAAAAATACCATTCGCTATTACCTCCAGGAATTAAAATATAATTAGTTAATAAATCCTACACGCACACTTCCGTCTTCATCTATGTGAGTTAAGGTAACTTGGTGTAGTGTATTTACTAATTCTGGATTCCAAGGTGTTTTTATTTTTACGTAGTTTTCTGTAAACCCATAAATATAGCCTTCTTTATTTTCGCCTTCAAATAATACGGTTCTTGTCGTGCCAATTTGACTTTCATAAAAAGCCCTGCGTTTTTTTACAGATAACCCGCGTAGCATTTTACTGCGTTTACTTCTGACATTCATGGGCACAACGCCTTCCATACTAATAGCTTCCGTATTGTCTCGTTCTGAGTACGTAAAAACATGTAAATAAGAAATGTCTAATTCGTGTAAAAAATGATAGGTTTCTAAAAAATGAGCATCGGTTTCACCCGGAAAACCTACAATAACATCAACCCCTATGCAGGCATGAGGCATTACTTCTCTAATTTGATTTACACGATCTACATACAATTCGCGAAGGTAACGACGCTTCATTTTCTTTAAAATGTCGTTGCTTCCTGATTGTAGCGGAATGTGAAAATGCGGAACAAATGTTTTACTTTGTGCCACAAAATTTATTGTTTCATTTTTAAGCAAATTAGGCTCAATAGACGAAATGCGCAAACGCTCTATTCCTTCTACGTTGTCTAAGGCTTGTACGAGTTCTAAAAAAGTATGCTCGTGTTTTTTGTTGCCAAATTCTCCTTTCCCATAATCGCCTATATTTACGCCCGTAAGTACGATTTCTTTGATGTTTTGAGCCGAAATTTCTTTTGCGTTTTTTAATACATTTTCTAGGGCATCGCTTCTTGAAATGCCTCGCGCTAGCGGAATGGTACAATAGGTGCATTTGTAGTCGCAACCGTCTTGTACTTTAAGAAAAGCTCGTGTGCGGTCGCCTATGGAATAACTGCCAACATAAAAATCGGCATCTTCAATTTCGCAAGAGTGCACTTCGCCTTGTTCATTTTTTGATAAATCGTTGATGTAGTCTGTAATTTTAAATTTTTCGGTAGCACCCAATACTAAATCCACACCGTCAACTGCAGCGAGTTCTTCGGGTTTAAGTTGGGCATAGCAACCTACTGCAGCTACAAAAGCTTTTTCATTCCGTTGCAACGCTTTTTTAACGACTTGTTTAAATTGTTTGTCTGCGTTTTCGGTAACCGAACACGTATTAATGACATAGATATCTGCCGGTTCTTCAAAATCGACACGTTCAAAACCTTCGTTTTGAAAATCTCTGGCAATGGTAGAGGTTTCAGAGAAATTTAATTTGCACCCTAATGTGTAGAAGGCAACTTTTTTTGTGTTTTCCATAAGCAAGCTCAATTGATGAAATCGTTGTCAAAAAATTGAGACCACAAATGTAGGCTTTTTTTATAAAAAATAGAATAGCGAAGTTGAGGTGTTGAAACAAATTTATATTTTAAATATATTTTTTATAAGGCTCAAAATACATTTATAAGTCTTACAAAATAAGTTTTCTTACTTGATATAGATATTGATGGTAGATAGTTCGCGTCTCTGGTTTCCTCCATAATCTATATTTTCATTGTCACCGTACCTTCCAATCATTTCATAAGCTTCATATTCCCTTTTACCCTTATGAAATTTTTCGACAATAATATTTGATTTTCCATCTTTCAGAGGGCAATCTGCAAACAAAAAATCTACGTGACCTGTTTTGATATTTTCTCGACGGATTACTATTCGTAGTTGGTTACT
>NZ_CALFIG010000025.1 GCF_937876455.1 uncultured Flavobacterium sp. | reverse complement strand
TACTTTTGTAACTAATTTAGTTATTTCAGTGTTTACAAATGTATCAATTTAAAGAAATTTCAATGTTTACATTTGTTAATAGATTTGTTTTTACATTTGTAACATGGAAAATAATTTGCAACTAGCTACAGCTAATTTATATTCTAAGTGTAAAGGTCGTTACCTTACTCTTGAAACCATTCAAACATTTTGTGCTGATTTATCAATAAAATTCGTCAGTGAAATAATTGGGTATTCAGTTTTGAATCTACCTATACTTGCTATAAAATTTGGAAATGGACCACGTAAAATCCTTATTTGGTCTCAAATGCACGGTAATGAAGCAACTTCAACAAAAGGATTATTAGATTATTTGAATTACTTAAATACTGATGTTAATGCCTATACTGCTCTTTCCAATCAGTTTACAGTAGTGGTGGTTCCTCTTCTTAATCCAGATGGAGCAAAACAATACACTAGAGAAAATGCAAATGGTGTGGATTTAAATAGGGATGCTTTTGAATGCACACAGCCAGAGAGTATCGTTTTGCGAAATCTAGTTCATCAATTTCAGCCCGATTATTGTTTCAATCTTCATGACCAACGTACGCTATTTGGTTTGCTAGAATCAAAAAAACCTGCGACTATTTCGTTTTTAACTGCTGCATATGATGAGTCAAGACTATTTAATACAACTCGTGAATCTGCCGCTAAAGTAATAGTTGCTATGCATCAAGAATTAGAGCGTTATATACCAGGTCAAGTAGGAAGATTTGACGATTCATTTAATATTAATTGTACGGGAGATTATTTTACCTCTACAAAAATTCCTACTATTTTATTTGAAGCAGGGCATTTTCAAAACGATTATGATAGAGAAGAGGTTAGGAAATTTGTATTTATTTCATTAAAAACAGCTTTTTATTGCATATACGAAAACGTTGTAGTAGACAGTGTTATTGAAAAATATTTGGATATTTATGAAAATAACAAATGTTTTGCTGATATAATTTTTAAAAATGTTAAAATTATTGAGAATAATGTAGAAAAAATCATTAACTTTGCTGTTAACTACAAAGAAGTGCTTTTTGATAATTCTGTAATTTTTGAAGCAAGAATAATAGAATTTGATAGTAATAGTTGTTTTATGGGGCATAAAGAGATTAATGCTAAAGAAAAACTATTTAAAGCTTCTTATGGAGGTATCCCCAAAGTTGGCGAAAAAGCTGATTTTTACTTGGCAAATATCGAATTTGTCAATGGAGAGGCTAAATAAAATAACATTTTAAATAGATAATTATGAGTAAGTTTCGTTTAGATGAAGTAGATCATCAAATTTTAGACATGTTGATTGACAATACGAGAATCCCCTTTACTGATATTGCAAAAAAATTATTGATTTCTGCAGGTACGGTACATGTAAGAGTAAAAAAAATGGAAGATGCTGGAATTATTCAAGGTTCATCATTAACACTTGATTATGAAAAGCTTGGCTATTCTTTTATTGCGTATGTAGGTGTGTTTTTGCAAAGTACTTCACAAACAAAATTTGTATTGGAGCGTATCAATGAAATACCATTTGTTACTGTTGCTTCTGTAACAACGGGTAAGTTTAATATTTTTTGTAAAATAAGAGCAAGAGATACTAGTCATGCAAAAGAAGTTATTTTCCAGATAGACGATATCGAAGGCGTATATAGAACAGAAACTATGATTTCGTTAGAAGAAAGTATTAACGATAAAAAACGTTTGATGCACACGATTTTTAAAGAACTATAATTACAAAAGCCTCTTATGAGGCTTTTTTTATCTTTTTAGTGATGGAGAATTTACAAGAGAATGAATATGTTTCCTATCAAATGAATTATATTAAATTGGTAGAAGAAGAAAATATTGTAAAAGGATTAATTGAACAAAAGGAAAAAATGATTCTTTTTTTTAACTCAATTCCTGTATTAAAACAAACATTTTGTTATGAAAAGGGTAAATGGACTATTAAAGATATTCTTTCACATTTAATTGATGCAGAACGAATTTTGGCATATCGAGCTTTACGTATTGCTAGAAACGATTCAACTGCTTTATCTGGGTTTGATGAAAATGAATATGTGATAACTGCAAATGCAAATGAACGAGAATTTGATAGCTTGTTAAACGAGTATGCTACTGTTAGAAATGCTACAATAAGTCTTTTTACTAATTTTTCAGAAACTGATTTATTAAAAAAAGGAATTGCTTCAAATGCAAGTGTATCTGTTAGAGGAATTGGATATTGTATTTTAGGTCATGAATTACATCATAGAAATATTATTTTAGAACGTTATTTATAAGCATAAAAAAAGGAAATCATTTTGATTTCCTTTTTTTATGTTATTCATCTTCACCAGCATCACCATCTTGGTCAATGTCATTTTTTTCTTCTTCCTCATCTTCTTCCGAAGCGTCATCTTCAATTTCTAATTCTTTTAATGCGTCTAAACTTTCTTCTGGTGCATCAAAATCGTCATCTTCATCATAATTTTCAATACGATCAGATAATTTAGTACTTACTTTTACTAAATAAATAGTGTCAATTGTTCGTACTTCAACAGCTTCAACTGTCTCATTTTTAGCATTTTTAAAGCGGATAATATCTGAATCGTCATATCCGTCGGGAAACTTTTCAACCAGTAGGCTTAAAATCTCATTTGTTAATTTGGCGTAATCTACAATTACTCTTTTCATTTGGGTTATGCTTAATCAAGTTTAGTTCGTCAAATGTAATATTGAAAAATTAAAAATCAAAATTTTTTCTTTTTATTTTTTTTAGTAATTACCACCCTAAAATATAAGCAAAAATTAGAGGCGCGACAATTGTAGCATCAGATTCTACAATAAACTTTGGTGTATGAATATCTAATTTTCCCCACGTAATCTTTTCGTTTGGCACAGCACCCGAATACGAACCGTAACTTGTTGTTGAGTCTGAAATTTGACAGAAATAACTCCAAAAAGGCACATCATGCATTTCCATATCTTGATATAACATCGGCACCACACAAATAGGGAAGTCCCCAGCAATTCCTCCTCCAATTTGGAAGAAACCAATGCCTTTTCCTTCGCAGTTTTTTGTATACCAATCTGCTAACCACATCATGTATTCAACACCACTTTTCATAGTTGTAGGTTTAAATTCACCTTTAATACAATACGAAGCAAAAATATTACCCATTGTACTGTCTTCCCAACCTGGAACAACTATGGGTAAGTTCTTTTCGGCAGCGGCTACCATCCATGAATCAGCAGGATCAATTTCATAATATTGTTTTAATACGCCTGAATTAATCATTTGGTACATAAATTCATGTGGAAAATAACGCTCTCCTTTTGAGTCTGCTTTGTTCCAAATATCAAATAAATGCGTTTGTAATCTTCTAAAAGCTTCTTCTTCAGGGATACAAGTATCAGTTACACGATTGTAATGATTTTCTAATAAATCCCATTCTTCTTGAGGGCTCAAATCTCTGTAATTTGGTACTCTTTTATAAGAATTATGAGCGACTAAGTTCATAATGTCTTCTTCTAAATTTGCACCTGTACAAGAAATAATATGAATTTTATTTTGACGAATCATTTCGGCTAATGATTTACCTAGCTCAGCTGTACTCATAGCTCCAGCCAATGTAACCATCATTTTACCATTGTCTAATAAATGTTCTTCATATCCTTTTGCAGCATCAACCAACGCTGCCGCATTAAAATGTAAATAATGTTTTTCTACAAATTGACTAATTGGCCCTTTATTCATGTTTTTTTATTTAAAATGTTATGTAGTTTTTGTTGCTACTTTTTATCTTCTTTCTTTTTATTGTAACCTAATATTTCTAAAACGTCTTCTGCTTTTTGCTGTTCTGAAAAAATTTCTGTAGCAAAAATTCCGTTTTTATCTTTATCAATTAATATATGTTTAGGTTGTGGTAAAATACAATGGCTTAATCCGCCAAATCCACCTATTGTTTCTTGGTATGCACCAGTATTAAAAAATCCAATATACAATGGTTTCTCTTTGTTGTATTTAGGTAAATATACCGCATTCATATGTTGCTCAGAATTGTAATAATCGTCGCCATCACATGTTAATCCACCTAATAAGACACGTTCATACGTATCGTTCCATCTATTTACTGCCATCATAACAAAACGCTTGTTAATAGCCCAAGTATCAGGTAAAGTGGTAATAAATGAAGAGTCAATCATGTTCCAATTTTCTCTATCATTTTGCTTTTTTTGATACAAAACTTGATAAATAGCGCCACCTGCTTCACCTACCGTAAATGAACCAAATTCTGTAAAAATATGAGGCACATCCACTTCTGCATCATCACAAGCAATCTTAATTTGATTTAAAATTTCATCAACCATATATTGGTAATCATAATCAAATGCTAATGAATTTTTAATAGGAAAACCACCGCCTATATTCAAGCTGTCTAGCGTAGGACATTCCTTTTTTAAAGCAATATATACCTTCATACACTTTAGCAATTCATTCCAATAGTAAGCCGTATCACGAATACCTGCATTGATAAAAAAGTGAAGCATTTTCAATTCGACTTTTTTGTTTTCAGCGATTTGTTTACGGTAAAAAGGAACAATGTCTTTGTAGCCAATTCCTAATCGAGAGGTATAGAACTCAAATTTAGGCTCTTCTTCTGCCGCAATTCTAATTCCAATTTTAAATTTGCCTTCAATTTGCTCTTGTAATAAATCTAATTCTTCAAAGTTGTCAATAACAGGAATGGTGTTTTTGTGGCCATTATTAATCAATCGAGCAATATTTGTAACATACTGATCACGTTTAAACCCATTGCAAACAACAAATGTATTCTTGTTGATTTTTCCTTCTTCCATTAGCTTTTCAACAATATTAATATCAAATGCTGAAGAAGTTTCAATATGAATATTGTTTTTCAGTGCTTCATTTAAAACGAATTCGAAATGAGAACTTTTGGTACAATAGCAATAAAAATATTTTGCTTCATAGCCATGTTTTTCCATCGAATTTCTAAACCACATTTTGGCCTTATTGATATTCTGTGAAATAGATCGGAAGACGTCGTGTAGGG
>NZ_CALFIG010000024.1 GCF_937876455.1 uncultured Flavobacterium sp. | reverse complement strand
AGATATTGGATTCTATGTTCAATTCTATCACGGTATGGATTACTATAACATTTATTTTCAACACCAAATCAATACAATCCGTTTTGGTATTATGACAGAGGTTTTACGTTTTTAAAATATTTTAGAATTGAATTTAAAAATAAATACATTACTTTCAGACTTAAATGAACAGCTGAACTTTATAGATATAGAAATTGATGATACAATTAATCGATGCGAAAAAGCAATTGAAATTATTATAGTTTCAATTCAAAAACTTAAAATTTTGTTTCTCAAAGAAAAATTTAAAAATCAAGAACAAGAAATAGATTTTTTCAAAAATATAAAACCAAAGTTTACTTCAAAACTAATATATTACAATGTAATTTTCAAAATTGAAACCAAAAAACCACATGGTGGCGAACGTATTTTAAAAAAATATCTAAACAATGAATTAGATAAGTTAAAACGTTACTTCGATAACAATTTAGATTTTTACAGATATTATCGCACAGGAAGTAATTACTTAGATATCAAATATTTCACGAGAGGAAAATTTGATATTAAGATGGCATTAGATAGTTTTTATTTCGAAGCAGACCACACATTTTCAACATCTCATGATTTTAAAGTGGCAAAAATTTTGGCGCATGATTTAATCCAAGTTTATCTTGAAGACAAGTTATTGATTATGGAAAATAGAGATCCAAAAGAAAAGTCACAAGTCAATCCCAAGGTCAAGCAAAATTGGACAGGTTCTAAGGTCTCGTTAATAGAACTTTTATATGCTTTGCATACCGAAGGTGTGTTCAATAATGGTGCATCAGATTTGAAAGATATTGCAGAATATTTCGAAAATGTGTTCAATATCGATTTAGGTCAGTATCATAGAGCTTTCCTTGAAATTAGAATGCGAAAATCCGACCAAACAAAGTTCCTCAATACACTAAAAGAAAAATTAGTAAAACGAATGGAAAACACAGATGACTTGCATTAATACTAATAAATACAATACTTTACATAAAAATCTATCACAACTTGTGATTGACTTGTGATTTAAAACTATTCAAATACTACAAATTTGTATTACCGATTAATATTCAAAATTGCCTTAAAGAAATTGAGGCTTTTTTTCTTTATTCAATAAAGAAAAGTAAAGCATAGTTGTGCTACTTTTTATTTTTATTTTGAAGAAGAAAGTAAAAAAGACCGATTTATTAAGGTCATTTTGGGTGTAAATCGGTAAAATATAACAATCTAAAACATACGTTATGGCAATCGAAGTTATCACTCGCGAAGACTTAAACGAATTCAGAAGTCTTCTTTTGAACGATTTAAAAGAAATCATTCAATCCAAACCGCAACAAACAAAACAGTGGCTCAAATCTAATGAAGTCAGAAAAATGTTAAACATCTCTCCAGGTACTTTACAAAATCTCCGCATCAACGGAACACTGACCTATACCAAAATAGGTGGCATCATGTATTATGACAATTCAGATATTGATAAGTTATTAAATGGAAATAAGGTAAATGCTTTGCCTACTCTGTTCAAATAATTCTTGAAATTATGAATTACATCAAACACCTAACCGGTTTCTTTGAAAAAGTAGCCATTGATAAAACGTTAAACCCAACACACGTAAGTTTATATATTGCATTATTCCAATTTTGGAATTGCAACCGCTTCAAAAATCCTATCAGTATAAATCGTGATGAGGTAATGCGAATAAGCAAAATCAGTTCTAAAGCAACCTATCATAAATGTCTGAAGAACTTGCATAGTTTGGGTTATATCAATTACGAACCATCATACAATCCATTCAAAGGAAGTCATGTTATTTTATTCAACTTTTCAGAAGATTTAAAACCGCTGCCAAAATCCGAAAGAAAACCAAAAAATGAACCACTTATTGAACTTGTTTCTGAACAAGCTTTAAACAAGTCTTGTACTAGTAGTGAGACAGGTACTGAACAAGCAGTAGTACCTTCTATAAACTATATAAACAATACAAACATTTTAAACGATAAAAACGTTTCTAACTTGGAAAAGCTCACAAAAAATTTTGAAGAAATAAATAATTCAGATTTAAAAAACGATGATGAAGAAAAAGAAAAAAGTTCCGCGAAAAAAGAAAAAGAAGAAAAGTTACAGCCATCAATCGAAGAAGTCAAAACCTATTTCCAAGAAAATAACTTTCCGGAACAAGAAGCTCAAAAATTCTTCAACTACTTCAAAAGTGTCGGTTGGTTAGTCGGTGGTAAAACACCAATGGTCGATTGGCAAGCAGCAGCACAAAATTGGATGATTAACGCACCAAAATTCATTTCAAATGCAGAACAACCCAACAGAGCAAAACAACTCAACATAACAACCGACAAAGATTATTCAGAGCCGTTGTAACTTATTTGTCACACTGAGCGCAGTCGAAGTGCCTTGCGAACCTTGCGTTAATCTTTGCGGACTTTGCGGTTAAATCTATGAAGACTATTTTAAGCGAAGCGTCTTTACTCAATCAGCAAAAAAACTATAAAATCTATGTTTCTATGTGGTTAAAAATAAAAATATGGAAAACGAAATAAAATCACATTACAGCTACACCGAAGTAATCCTTTGGCTTGAGAAAAAAGGCATCGAACTATACGGCAATCATTTCAAAATAATAGAAACCGATTATCCAATAGTTTACAAGCTAATTGCCTATTTTCTTAAAGACGAACCAACATGTTTTCAATACGGCATAAACCTCAACAAGGGAATTCTATTATCCGGACCAATCGGCTGCGGCAAAACCTCACTAATGAACATAATGAAGTACCTCACTCCTACCGAACACAAATTCATTGTAAAACCATGCAGAGACATTAGCTTTGAATTCATCCAGGACGGCTACCAAATAATCCACAAATACAGCAATGGCAAACTATACCAATCAGAACCAAGAACTTATTGCTTTGACGATTTAGGAACAGAAAACAACCTAAAATACTTCGGCAACGAATGCAATGTAATGGCAGAAATTCTATTAAGCCGATATGATCTATTCATTTCAAAAAAACTTCAAACCCACATAACCACAAACCTATCCGCCACAGAAATTGAAAAACATTACGGCAACCGAGTTCGCTCCAGATTACGAGAGATGGTAAATCTAGTTGCCTATGATAAATCAAAACCCGACAAACGCTAACGTCAGTTCGAGTGTTCTAATAAAATTGCGACTAGCTATTTTATTAGAATGTATCGAGAACCTTTAAAAGATAAAAATCCGTATAAATCCGCGTTGCGAAGCATCTGTTTCATCCGCGTTCCAATAACAAGAAAGATCATGAAAACAATAACCAACTTTTGGAACCATTTCAAACAAAACAACTTCGTTTTCCTACTCCTAAACGAAATACCAAAAGAAGAACTAAAAACCCATTTCGATAAACTAATCGAAATACTACATCAATACAACAGTAACCTAGACCTCATCATCAAAAACAAAACTAAAGGCGGCGAATTAATCATTACCGCAAACGGAAATCCCTATCTCTTCAAAGAAGTAGAACTACTAGTCCATCATGCACCAGTTGTAGAACGTTGGAAAATAACCGCATTCCTCCAACCCAAAACCAACCTAACTAAATACGAAAAAGGCACCGACAAACCACTAGAGTATTACGGCATCACTTTACGAATAAGTGAAATGTATTTCATCCCATTAGAAAACCCAAACAAACCAACCGATTTAGGAATAAAAGTATTACTCAAAAACTACATCGTCCACAAAGACAACCCAAGACTTCGAGAAGCAGTTTACGTTCATATTGAACACCTAATTGGTGAAAAATCATTTGCAAATGATATAGCCTTTATTGAAATTGAACAATGGGAAGGAGATAATGAAAACCAAATTGAGCTATACAATTTAAAATCATATATCTATATTGAAATGAACAATTAAGTTTCGGCAATAAATTCAATTTACTGCCAAAACTTAACAAATATTTCATTTGAAAAACACTACACAATCTGTAGTAAATCGCAAATGAAATAGCACAGACTTTGTCCCAAATATGGTAAATAATTGGGACAAAAAAACAAATAAAACTATAGATAAAGAAATTGTAAATAAAATAGATGGTAATAGTATATAAAAAAATAAAGCTAAAAATGTTTGTTATTATGAACAAAAAAACTAATTTTGTTCATAGTAATGTACATTAGCAAAATGAGTAGAAAAAAACAAACCCTATTTCCTAAGCATCTAATACTATTAGAACAGATGGGAGAAAATATAAAGTTAGCTAGAAAAAGACGGAAGTTAACAGCCATACAAGTAGCTGAAAGAGCAGATATTGTTAGAACTACATTATATCAAATAGAAAAAGGAAATCCAAGTGTAGCAATTGGTGCTTATTTTAATGTATTAAGAGTACTAGGTCTTCAAGATGATTTTCTAAAACTAGCTGCAGATGATGAATTAGGAAGAAAATTACAAGACCTTGAACTTCTAAAATAACTATAAAATATAATTGATACGTCAGTTCGAGTGATTTTTGCGCAATGCAATGGAGCGAAAATTGTATCGAGAAAAATCCAACCATCCAAAAGTCTAACAATCTAACAATCTAAAATGTCCACAAAAATCGATATATACGTTTACGCTCATTGGAAAGGAATGCCAGAACCTAAAATAATTGGTACACTCTCAGCGCACTTTGCAAAAGCAAAAAAAGCTTTTAGCTTTGAGTATAGTGACGATTGGTTAAAGAGCGAACAAAAATTCCTGTTAGATCCAGATATTCAATTATACAAAGGGACTCAATTCCCAAACAACAAAGAAAATTTTGGAGTATTCTTAGACAGCATGCCCGATACTTGGGGACGTACTTTAATGAAAAGAAGAGCTGCACAACAAGCCAAAGCGAAAAATGAAAAAACGCCAACTTTATATGATATAGACTATTTACTAGGCGTGTACGATGAAAGTCGCATGGGAGCTTTACGATTCAAAACAGAACTTGATGGACCTTTCCTAGACAATAATAACGAAGCTCCTACTCCTCCATGGTCGTCAATTCGCGAATTACAACATGCAGCCAATAGTTTTGAAAATGACGAAAATAATAATGAAGTAAAAAAATGGTTGGCAATTTTAATGGCTCCAGGTTCTTCATTGGGTGGAGCAAGACCTAAAGCCAACATATTAGACGAAAATAAAGAACTTTGGATTGCTAAATTCCCTTCAAAAAACGATACTATCGACAAAGCAGCATGGGAATTCCTTGCTTACACTTTGGCAACTAACGCAGGGATCAATATGACACCATGTAAAATGGATAAAATTTCAGGCAATTACAATACATTTTTTACCAAACGCTTTGACCGTGAAAACGGAGAAAGAATTCACTTTGCATCTGCAATGACAATGACTGCAAACAACGAAGATACCATTCGTGACAATCCAGCTAGTTATTTAGATTTAGCAGAATTCATTAGTAATTATGGCGCAAACATTGAAGAAAACCTACACCAATTGTGGAGAAGAATAGTATTTAATATCGCTATATCCAACACAGACGACCATTTGCGAAACCATGGTTTCATTCTCACCAAAGATGGTTGGATTTTATCTCCTGCCTACGACCTCAACCCATCAATAGACAAAGACGGTTTAGCATTAAACATCGATATGGATAATAATGCCTTAGATTTTGAACTAGCTAAGACAGTTGGTGAATATTTTAGATTAGACAACAAACAAATGGAAGCTATAATCCACGAAGTACTAGAAAGTGTAAGCCAATGGAAAAAAATAGCAAAAGAGATTGGAATTGCAAGAAGTGAACAGGAAATAATGGGGAAAGCGTTTCAAATTTAAGCACATTTTGAATTATATTTGCTACAAACTAACCAACTAATAATATAAAATATTGATAACCAATATTTTATAAATAAAAACATATGTCAGAAGAACAAAAAAGACTATTAGAAGCACAACTTTGGGGTATTGCAAACCTTTTGAGGAATAAAATCAGTCCTGATGATTATCGAGATTACATTTTAGGTTTTATCTTTTTCAAATACCTTTCTGAAAAGCAAAATCTATATGCAAATGAGCTTTTAGTTGGTGAAGAAGTTACAGAATACACAAATGTAAAAGATGTAGAAACTTTAACTGCTATAAAAGAAGAATCACTTTTAAAGCTTGGTTATTTTCTTGAACCTTCACAATTATTTTCTGTAATTACTGCAAAAGGAAATGCAAATACTGAAACCGAAAGTAATTACATCCTAGAAGATTTACAGTCTGTACTTAATCATATCGAAATGAGTACAATGGGAACAGAATCCGAAGATGATTTTAATGCGCTTTTTGAAGATTTAGACTTAAATTCAAATAAAATTGGTCGAACTGTTAACGCTAGAAACGAAATAATTGTTCAAATATTAAATTATTTAGATAAAATTGATTTCAAATTAGACGAAATTGATGCTGATGTTTTAGGTGATGCTTATGAATACCTTATTGCTCGTTTTGCTGCAGGTGCAGGAAAATCAGCAGGTGAATTTTACACGCCTCAACAAGTTTCAAAGGTACTTTCGAAAATTGTTACAACAGGAAAAACAAAAATAAAATCAGCCTATGACCCAACATGTGGTTCGGGATCACTATTATTGCGAATAACAAAAGAAGCAGAAGTTAGTGAGTTTTACGGCCAAGAATTAAACCGTACAACGTTCAATTTAGCACGAATGAATATGTTATTACATAACGTTCATTTTCAAGATTTTGACATTCGACAAGAAGATACTTTAGAGCATCCGCAACACCTTGATAAAAGATTTGAGGCGATAGTTGCTAATCCTCCATTTTCGGCACATTGGAAGAGCGATGCCAATCCATTAAATAGCACAGACGAGCGTTTTAGCCAATATGGTAGAATTGCTCCAAGAACCAAAGCAGATTATGCATTCTTGCAACATATGTTATATCAATTGGCAGATAATGGAATAATGGCAAGTATTTTCCCACATGGTGTTTTATTTCGTGGTGCTGCAGAAGGTGACATTAGAAAGTACTTGATAAATGAACTTAATGTGTTAGATGCTGTTATTGGTTTACCAGCCAATATCTTCTATGGCACATCAATACCAACATGTATTTTAGTGCTCAAGAAATGCCGTCAAGCCGATGATAATGTGATTTTTATTGATGCCAGCGGTGAAGAAAACTTCAAAAAAGAAGGCAATCAAAATGTTTTAGAAGACAAAGATGTTGACCGTATTGTAAATGCGTATAGAAACCGAGTTGAGGAAGAACGATACAGTCATATTGCAACTTTAGCCGAAATAGCCGAGAATGATTATAACTTAAACATTCCACGATATGTAGACCGTTTTGTGGAAGAAGAAGATATTAATCTTGAAGAAGTAACAGCAGCTATAAAACAAACCCGAGATGATCTAACTGCCGTTTATGCAGAAATTGCAGATTATTGCCAACAATTAAATATTCCAACACCTTTTTAATGTATGGCAACTGAAAATCTAATTCCTCAAATACGTTTTCCTGAGTTTAGTGGAAATTGGAAACCAAAATTGCTTGGTAAAATAGCTAAATTTAGCAAAGGAAAAGGTATATCTAAAGCCGATATAAAAGAAGATGGAGAAATTGAATGTATAAGATACGGAGAACTTTATACGGAATATTCAGAAACAATTTCAGAAGTAAAATCAAGAACAGATGTTGATCCAAATGAACTTGTATTTAGTGAAGCAAATGATGTAATTATTCCTTCATCAGGAGAAACACAAATAGACATTGCAACCGCCTCTTGTGTTTTAAGAGATGGCATTGCTTTAGGTGGGGATTTAAACATAATAAAATCAGATGTTGATGGTGTATTTCTTTCTTATTATCTTAATTACAGAAAGAAAAATGCTATAGCGCAACTAGCTCAAGGAATTTCTGTTGTTCATTTGTATTCAAGCCAGTTAAAAAACTTGACGTTGATTCTCCCTAAACCTAATGAACAAACAAAAATAGCAAATTTCATAGCTAAAATAGATACACAAATACAACTGTTAGAAAAAGAAAAAGCGCTGTTAGAAAAATACAAAAAAGCAATTTCTAAAAAAATATTCAATCAAGAAATAAGGTTTAAAGACGATAACGGAAATGATTTTCCAGATTGGGAAGAGAAAAGTATTGATGAAATTGCTACTTTACACAGAGGTTCATCTCTTTCAAAATCAGATTTAGATAAAAATGGAATAAATTATTGTGTACATTATGGAGAGCTTTTTACGAAATATAATGAAGTAATTTTTGAAGTAGTTTCAAAAACTAATATAGAAAATGGTATATTGAGTAAAATAGGAGATATTCTAATGCCTAGTTCAGATGTTACACCTGAAGGGCTTGCAAAAGCATCTGCAATAATCATTGACAATGTTACTTTGGGAGGTGATATAAATATTATTAGACCAATAAATGTTAACTCAATATTTTTAAGTTATGTTTTGAATTCTAATAAAAAATCAATTATGAAAATTGTTTCAGGTACTACAGTCAAACATATTTATAACAAAGATTTAAAAACATTAGTTTTTTCTTACCCAGTGACTAAAGAACAAGAGAAAATAGGTCTGTTTTTATTGGAAATTGACAGAGTAATAAACAATAAATTATCTGAGATTGGAATAATAAAACAATTTAAAAAATCATTACTTCAAAAAATGTTTGTGTAATGGAAAAAACTATAAATATCATAAGCAACAATATTAAAAAACATCCTCATTTTGGGGAGTATTTCAAGATAATTACAATCATTGAAGAAAATGAATTAGTAAATCCTGATATCTGTATTGAAAGTTGTAAAGCGTTAATAGAAGGAGTTTCAAAAACAATAATCGTAAACTTAGACAATACCAAAACAGCTGAAAACATTGATAGTGATAATATTCCAAAACTGTTCAGCGAAGCAATGAAATTATTAGCTAATAATTGTGAAGATATTGAAGGAGATTTTGTATTGAGGTTTTCCGGGATTATAAATGTATTAGCAGAAATAAGAAATAAACGTGGCGATATTTCTCATGGCAGAATGGCTCCAAAGGCAATATATAGTTCAAAAAAATTAGCATCAACTGTCAAAAACATGACCGACACAATGTTGGAATATACATTAGAGCATTATTTTGATTTAGATTTTAACTCGAAAGAAAAATTAGATTACAATGCTGTAGATATGGAAAACTATAATAGTTGGCTTGATGATAGTGTAACATTTCCAATTGCAAAAGCTCGTTATAGTCAAATTTTATTTGAGCATGATCCAGATGAATATGAAGCGCGATACTTTGATGAGTTTTTAAAATCTTTTGATGAAAATGAAGTTTCAGCAGAAGAAATTATTGAAACACCTAGTCCTGT
>NZ_CALFIG010000023.1 GCF_937876455.1 uncultured Flavobacterium sp. | reverse complement strand
AAAAGTTAGACGTTACAACTGGAGGCGAAAAAATACAAAACCTACCTCCGTTTATGAAAACAAATGAAAGCCAATCCTAACTTTGAATACCTACATCAAAAGATATTAACCGAGCGTGTTACCTTATTGCAAGGTGGCACACGAAGCGGAAAGACTTATGCTACTATCTATTTCTTAATTGATTTATGCCTACTTTATACGGGAATGGAAATTGATATTGTCAGAGATACATTTACGGCATTAAAGGCAACGGCATGGAAAGACTTTTATGATGTGCTAGTTAGTTGCAACTTATACCAAGCTAAAAACCATAATAAAACAGACCACACTTATACGCTAAACGGAAACACGATAAGTTACTATGGTGCAGATACCCCAGACAAAATTCACGGTCGGTCACGTGATATACTTTGGATAAATGAAGCGCACCAATTCCCACAAGAAACAATAGACCAATTATTCCCGAGAACACGTTATCGGATAATTTGCGACTATAACCCAGCATTAGGACTTGAACATTGGCTTGACCCGTATATCGAAAAGTACCCACCGTTAATAACTACCTACAAAGACAATCCATTTTTGACACGTGAACAGATTGAAGACATTGAAAGTAGGGTAAACAATAAGTATTGGTGGCAAATTTACGGTAGCGGTGAACGAGCGGATAGGGAAGGTGCTATCTTTACGAATTGGACTATGGGCGAAATAGATACTACTTTGCCATACTGCTACGGTCAGGATTACGGGTTCACCATTGACCCGACAACACTTGTTAAGGTGGCGGTAGATGAAAAGAAAAAGATTATTTATTGTGATGAATTGCTTTATTCTACTCAGTCAATGGGCTTGGATGCGATACTATCTACAAATAAACAGTTGATAGCTAAGCCGACCGACTTAATTGTAGCGGATAGTGCTGAGCCTCGTTTAATTGACGATCTAAAACGAAAAGGGTTAAATATTCAAGGTTGCGTTAAAGGTCAAGGTTCTGTTAGTGCTGGTATATCAAAGATGTGCGACTATCAAATAGTAATCAGTAGCCGGTCAACAAACCTCCGCAAAGAATTATCTAACTACGTATGGAATGATAAAAAGGCATCCATTCCAGTTGATGCTTTTAACCACTTAATTGATGCGGTGCGTTATGCTTTTGATTACCTTGCACGACCTAAATACGCTACTTCAATCAGAAAAAACTCAATGATATGATAATTGGGAAAATAAACGATACTGAAATAAATATACCTACTTCATGGGGTGATGTGCCTTATAAAAGCTACATAGCTTTCACCAAAGTGAATAAACCTATTGAGCAAGTTAGTGTATTGACGGGTATAAGTATTGAGCAACTTGAACGGCTTAACGCTGAAAGTTTAGGTGCAATACTTATGGCTATGTCGTTCACCGTGGAGCAACCGAACGCTTATCTAGACGGTGCAAGTCCGATTGATATAGGTCGGGAAAGCTACGGTAAAATAGAGGGGGCAAAGGCATTGTTACAGTCAACCGAAACACCATTGGATGTAATTATACCAATAATGAAACTATACACGGGTGTAGACTATTCAGATATGCCGACCGACATTGTACATCCAATAGGCGCTTTTTTTTTGCTCAGTTGTCTGAGTTCTTTGAACGATATAAAAGACTAGGCGACTATAAACCAACACCAGCAGAACAGTTGGCAAATGTTGACCGATTCAAACAATTCGGGGCAAAAATGACAATTAAGGCACTAGGTGAAAAGTACAATAAGACAATGACTGAGATACTTCAGTTACAAGCTGAGGAAGTTTATGAGGTTCTACTAATGGACTTTGAACAGTCGATGTATCAAAAGGACTTGGAGAATGCACATAGGCTAATAAATAAAAAATAGATAGGGCTAAAATAATATAGTAGGGTAGCCAATTGCTATTTTTGTCTTATGTACGTTGACATAGTAAATTTGATTCGAGATACAGCTAATGCCGTTAATCCAAATGGCACTTTCTTTTTTGGTAGGGTATCGGATGCAACGTTATCGCTAGGGGACAAGCCATTCCCACAAATACATCTTTATCCTTTTTCAGTTGCACCACCAGACCAAAGGTTTTCATTAGACGTTACAGATAACATAAGGCTAGTTTTCTATTTACAAGATAGCCCAAATACAAGCGATACTGACCGTGAAACAATTATAAACGATGCCGACATATTGCAACGTGCGTTCCGTGCTGAATTAGACCAAACGAGTGCTGAGTATTCAAAGTATTTAGCTACTCCATTTTTCAAAGAACATAACGGTATAACGAGTGGTATGGTGGTTACTTTTGCACTAAAAAACAAATCAAATCCTTGTGATTAGAGTTGACGACATATTAAATAAATGGGGCAAAGCATTGACTGAGCAACTTGTAAATGACATTGAAAACAAAATGATTCAACGTCAAGGTGCAAGGGGTTCATTTAGCGCACCCGTTAATGCTAGTGGGAAATTAGCCGAATCAATTACTTATAAAATTGATGGCTACCGATTAAAGGTACAAGGTAACGACTACATCTACTATTTGCAAAACGGTAGAAAGAACGGGAAACGCCCTCCGATTTCAGTTATTAGGCAATGGATTGACGACAAAGGCATTAACCCTACCGACATTTCGAAAGATAGCCTAGCATTTTTGATTGCAAGGCGAATCGGTCAAGAGGGAACAACAATATTCCAAGCTGGTGGTAGCGATTTAGTGAGTGGAATATTTAATGAAACCCTACAAAACAGCATTGAAGATGACTTTTCAAAGTTGGTAGCGAGTGAAATTAGTAGTGAAATATTTAAAATGGTAGCATGATTAGTAAAACATACGTTCCAAAAGCGATACCATTTAATTGGAGTTCTGCACATTGTCCTATTGAATTTACATACGATATGCCAACGGAAGAGTGTGTATTGTACAACCATGCGAGTGAAGGCTATTTGTCAATATGGAGCGGTTTATTTATGGACAAAGACGTGCCGTTAATTGTTGGCGACTTGGTTTATTTAACGAGTGGCGACTATAAAGGATACCATGTAGTTAAAAAGGTTTTGAGTTATGGATATTCTGGACTTGTGAAAACAAGTGTATTATTTCAAACCGAAACATTGTTTACCGTTTCAACGGGTTCAACTTCGTTTGATGTTAAATACGCAACCCCGCCCGTTTGGAATATTTACGCTGGTTATCAAGATAGCGAAGTAACACCGCCAAATCCATTTCAGTATAAATTCGTTTCTGAGTTTGCGCCAGAGGGTAACAGCGTTGGGTTAATCACTTTTAATATTAGCGGTTACATCCAAAGTGCAATGAATGAATTAATAACACCCGTTGAAGGTGTTGCTGGTGAAGGTATTGATTATTCACTATTCATGCCTTACCGGATAACAACACCGACTGCATTTGATAAGATATTCTTTGCGCTCAACTGTGGAGTTGATACTGAAACGCTAAACAAATTATACATAGGAACTGGAAAAAGTTTAAGTGCAAAGGAAATTGAGTTTGCTTGTGGCACTTCATGGAATAGCTATGTAATAGATAACGAAGTTCAAACAATTAGAAAAACAAATTAATTATGTCGATACAATCAAAAGGGGTTTTAAAGGAGGCAAACAATACTAACTTTCCAAATGAAAGTGCATACGATGCGGGGGCATTAAGAACGGTTCTAAATAACATTATTGATTCGTATAAAGACGAAGTTAGAACGCTTACTCAGGCTCAAATAGATGCGATTAGTTCACCACAAACCAAAGACTTGGTTTATAATTCGGACTTAAACGAATTGCAAGTTTACTTAGGTGCGTGGCTTAGCATATTGACAGCAAGAACTGGAAACCGTGTTGACGAGTTCTTTTATCGGTTTACGGTTGCGTTTGATGGAGAAGCTGGAAGCGGTGCGGTCGGTGCAATAGTACTGCCCGAATTATACGTTCCGAGTGGGTTTGTTTGCTATCAAACAGTTATTAAAGCAGTTGGTTTTGAAACTGGTTCAGAGGTTATCGCTTTCGGTGTTGAAGTGGATGCGACTAATAATATCTTTTCAATGGATTTAACTACTATTGACGAAACAAGAACATTTATTATAAACCACACCGATACATTAACCGAAACAACCGCACAACGTAAAATAGTTGGGTCTGTTGCTGATGGTGACGTAACACAAGGAACAATAACTGTAATCGCTAAATTTATAGGCGTGTGAGGATAATCAACAAACATATTGTAGTTTGTGACGATAGTAGTGCTGTATTCAATTTCTTTGACGAAAGCATTATTAACTTTGCTGTTCTTACCGTAAATGGGCTTTGGACTGCACCAGATACATACGATGCAACCCCATCATGGTTTACCGCATATAACGATGGGTTCGGTAATTACAGTAGTTATTTGTTTGTGCCGTCAAACGTGCCAACGGGAACTTACCCTATTTCATTTAACGGAACGGATGGAAACGAATACATAGTTGTTATTGAAAAGACTGCAACGTGTGAGGACAATGTGTTTGCGAATAAATGCTGCCCGTCTATTAATCTAGTTTGGGTTAATCAAAACGGAGGGTTTGAAAACTATATCTTTAGTGGAAAACGTCAAGTGTACGAAGTAACTGAGGGTGAATCGGAAACGTTTAAGACGTACGACATGACTATTAAAAACGCTGAGATAGCCGGTATCTATACTACTGTTTTGGTTAATACCGGTGTCATGCCGTCAAGTCATTTGGCTAAAATAGAATCACTAAAAAAGTCAATACAAGCGTGGTTATATGACGAAACATTGCCTACCTACTATGAATTTGACAAAAGATTCACACCAATATTTTTAGATAGGGAAGCGATTATAACGGCCGACAATCGAGAACAAGTTATCGAACGAACAATAAAATTTAGAGTAGCCAAAGAATCCAATATACAAAGCCAATGATAAAGCTAGTTATTGATGGGAAAGAAGCAGATGTTCTACAAACTGAAAGTATTGTGGGCGAATATGCTGTTGCGCCTATTGGTGACATTTCAAAACGTGTCGGGGCTAGGTCGATACAGTTTAAATTACCAAAGACGGCAAACAATAAAGCCATCTTTGAAAGTAGCGAGATAGCAACTTCGACATCTAAAATACCTTACCGAAACTTACCATGCAGAATATACGTCGATGGAGTTGATATGAATATGCAGTTTTGCATACTCGAAAGCGTTGACGATAATTACAACATTCGTATGTACGGAGGCAATAGTGACTTATTTTATAATCTAAAAAACAAAAAACTATCTGAATTAGATTTAAGAAAATATAACCACTATTGGGATTTGGAAACAATCAGAGATTCTTTTACTAATACAGAAGGTTACATTTATTCAATTATAGACTTCAATATAAACCCAATTAATATTTATGTTCCGCCAGTTGGTAGCACTATAAAACCAAATACATTACACCCTTCTATATTTAAAAGAACGGTAATGAGGGAGATTATAGAGCAGTCAGGGTTAATACTTGACGATGGAATTGATTATAATGGAACAGAGCCATGCGAGATATTAGGCGCAAATAAGTTCATAAGAGATTACGATGGGAATAGGTATAATGGCAAATTTGGAGTTTCTGCATTGGATGATGAGCTAAGAAGCTGGAGAGATATGTCATTAAACTTACAGCCTTATAAATATGGACAGTCATTTTCTTTTTACA
>NZ_CALFIG010000022.1 GCF_937876455.1 uncultured Flavobacterium sp. | reverse complement strand
TTAAAAAACGGGTTTCAGGGTTGATTGTAAGATCTAAATCATAGTGCAATACATCAAAACAAGTTCGTTCTTCACGTAATCCACCTTGAAGAGAGTCTTTACGAGTAAAAGTTTGTGCTGTACTTGTAAGGGTACAAAAAAACAAGATAAAAAGATAGTTATTCATGGGGTTAATTTTTTAAAATTATTATCCAGTCATCATTAGCGGGATTACCTACACCTATTCTTGGAGTATATAAAAATAACTTAACGGTTGCGTTTGGGTTTGATGATAAATATTCTCTAACTTTAGTTAAATTTTGTATTGCTAACCAAATAGGCGAGTAATTGTAATTTTGGTTAAATGGATTAAAAATATTTTCAATACCGATGGGATATACAATGTCATTTGTATTGACAGTTTCAAAATAATTAGCAGAATACATATTTATACTTTCAGGAAATAAAATATGTCCATTTCCATTCCAAACAATATCTCCACTAAATAGTGTTTCATTTAACTCTTGGTATTTTAGTGTAATATTACCAAAATCCATTGGCTCTTCATATAATGTTGAAATGGTAAAACTTGGCGTAAGAGTACTAAATGTTGTTTCTTTACCGCCTTCAAAAGTGTGGGTTAAATAATCCACTTTCAGAAGTAAAACTTTATTACTTGCCATTGAATTATTTGGAAAATTATCAACAGATGAACAAGAAATAAATAATAATAATCCTATTAGGAATGTAATTTTTGACATCATATAATATTAAAATTAAGCTAGTTTTACGTTATTTACAACTTCTATTTAGATTTTTATAATTTGTGAAAGTGACATTATTCACAGCTGTTCAATTTAATAAATGATACTTGTGCGTTGTTCAAAGATACTAAAATAGAGTTAATTAGTACGTATTTTATACGTTTTAAAAAATATTTTTTTTAGTTTATATAATTTGCACAGAAGTAAATAAGTAGTATATTTGCACCCTGAATAAATAAACAAGTTTAACAAAAGGTTATAAGGCGTTTACACCTTTTAGAGTTAAAAGCCGCGAAACGAGTTATAATCATCAATTAAAAGATTTACAAAAATGAAAAAAGGTATTCACCCAGAAAATTATAGACTAGTAGCTTTTAAAGACATGTCTAATGAAGATGTATTCATCACAAAATCTACTGTAGAAACTAAAGAAACAATCACCGTTGATGGTGTAGAGTATCCAGTTTACAAAATGGAGATTTCTAGAACGTCTCACCCTTTTTACACAGGTAAATCTAAACTTATTGATACTGCTGGTCGTATCGATAAGTTCAACAAGCGTTACGCAAAAACAAAATAAATTAAAGCATTTAATTTTATCAACCCTTTCCAACCTCAAGTCGGAGAGGGTTTTTTGTGTATTGTACCCAATCAATACTTACCTTTGTCCCGCAGTATTGCTTAAATAAATGACTATGCAGAAATTAGATATATTGGCCTTTGGAGCGCACCCCGACGACGTGGAATTAGGATGTGGAGGTACATTATTAGCTGCGGTTGCAGAAGGCAAAAAAGTGGGGATCATTGATTTGACAAAAGGAGAGCTTGGAACAAGAGGGACTGCGTCAATTAGATTAAAAGAAGCTTTATTAGCAGGTGAAATTATAGGTGCAACAATAAGGGATAATTTAGGAATGAAGGATGGCTTTTTTGTAAACGATGAAGCACATCAGTTTGCGATCATTGAAACTATCAGAAGGTTTCAACCGAATATCATTTTATGCAATGCGCCAGAAGATAGACATCCTGACCATGGCAAAGCAGCAAAGTTGGTTGCAGATGCCGCTTTTTTATCAGGACTCGTTAAAATTCAAACAACGCATAATGGGGTAGCGCAAGCAGCGTGGAGACCAACACAGGTTTTCCATTATATTCAATCAAGAAATTTACAACCCAATTTTGTAGTAGATATTAGTGCACATATGGATAAGAAGATGGAATCTATTATGGCGCATTCGTCTCAGTTTTATGATCCAAACTCAAATGAGCCAAATACATTTATCTCGAGCAATTCATTTTTAGAGTTCATAAAAGGACGTGCCAAAGAATTAGGTCAACAAATTGGTGTTCAATATGCCGAAGGTTTTATCACCGAGAAAATGTTAGGGTTAAGTTCTTTTGATGGATTGGTTCAAAAGACAACATAAATTAAATAGTCGTTTAAAAATTACAATTACACAATATGGCAATCGTAAAATGTGGTTTGATTCAAATGTCTTGTACAGCAGATGTGCAAGCAAACAAAGCTAAAGCGGTAGAAAAAATTAACGATCTAATTAAG
>NZ_CALFIG010000021.1 GCF_937876455.1 uncultured Flavobacterium sp. | reverse complement strand
GTTATTCTTACGATTCATGGAGTTCTAATCCATCTACAGCAGATATGTTTATGTCAATAATAACAGAAACAAATAAAGCATACAAGGAATTGTTAGATAACATGGAATCTAAAATAAAAAAGATTTTAAAAGATCAGGAAACTTAATTAGCATTTATGCCTCCCGAATACGCACTAACGAAAACAGTATTTAATAATACTTATTATTTACAACTAACTCCATCAAAAGAATTTATTTGGAATGGATTAATAGATAATGCTTATAGATTTAAAGATTTAAAAGACCTACAACCAATTAAAACTTCATTAGAAAAATCTGAAAAAACACCTTTGGGGTACGAAGTTATTTCTTGATTTTTAATTCCAAAGGTTTTAACTGATACCTTAGAGATATAAGTAATTGTTTTAGTTCATCTATTGAGTATTTGTAAACTTCCCTTGCTTCTAATTCAAGTTGTTCAGGCAATCCGGGGCTTTCTTCTTCCATCTTTTGTCTATAGACTTCCATATTTCCATGTTTGCCTTCGTTGCACAACCTACATTGAACCCTGCTATTACGAAAATCGTATCTCAATGCCATGTTCCCTCTTTTTTGAAAATGTCCGCATTGGTGTAAACTAAAATGCTTCCTATCTCCGCACGTATAACAAACGGTATTGGAATATTGATCTGCTGCCCTTAATCTCACTATCCTACTAAATACATAGTCGCAATCGTAAATAAGATTTTGTCTGCTGGCTTCATCTTGTTTACCCTCCATTTTTTGAATTTGATGCAATCCACGTACACGAGTTTTTAATGCTACTTTTTGGGCTTGCTTCTTAGTGTCTATTTCTTTGCAACAACGAATACATATATATTCTTTCGCTCTCTTGCGACATTCGGTTTCTTTCTCACCACATACAGAACAATCATTGATCTTATACGGCATTATTAATTGGCTCATAAAAAAATATTTTAGCAAACATAAAGATTTTTTTGGTAATTACGTATATATGTATATATATTTGTGGTATGGAAAAACAAAAAAGAAATATCAGGACTTATAAAGCTACTGACAAAAGCTATTTTGCAGCACAGGAATTATGCTCTGAACAATTTCCTTTATCTCAAATATTAGAAACAGTTGTAGAGGAAATTAGTAAAGGTTCTTCTTTTTCTGTAAAACTGCGTAAACAATTATTAAAATTAAGAAACGACCACAAAAAACTAAAACCATGACCTACACAATTTACCTTTCTAAAAAAGTACAATCATTA
>NZ_CALFIG010000020.1 GCF_937876455.1 uncultured Flavobacterium sp. | reverse complement strand
TGATAGTTTCTACATCAAGTATCTTTTAGAATTATTTCAACCTTATTATTTCCGTTTAGTCTATATTAACAAAGAGAAAATAAACATCCGGGACCAACAATACGCTGGATTTAAAAGGGTGGCAAAAAGAATAGGTGTGTATGACTTACTCCGCTTCCATGATGGAGATTATAGAATTACTAATCCTATTAATGGCAATTCTTTAATCCCCAAAGGAATGGACGACCCTGAGAAAACAAAAGGGTTAGATGATATTACAGCGATTTGGTGGGACGAGATAAACAAAGGAACCTTAACTGATTTCCTTACATTAAATGCATTACTAAGAAGCCCACAGGCTAAGTATCTGCAATTTGCAATATCTTTCAATCCGGTAAGTGAGCAACATTGGTTGAGGAGTGAGTTCTTTAGCGAAAATAATCCATACCAATTAAAAGAAAGCTACAAAGGTGAAACATTACTTTGTCATTCAACGTACTTAGATAATGAGTTCATTAATCAAAAAGAATACCTAAAGACTTTAGAAAAAGGGGCAAACGGCGATATTAATAGGATGTTGGTTGATATACAAGGGAAATGGGGTGTGGTAAGCATAACCAATCCTTTTTTCTATGCTTTCAACGAAAGTAAACATTACAAAGATGAACGCTACATGTTAAGTAGTCAACATCAGATTATTCTTTCCTTTGACTTCAATAACAATCCATGCACCTTGCTTATTGGTCAAGTCATAGACAAGGAAATATCGGTGATAGACCTATTCTTAGCAGACGAAAATACGATAAGCGGTAAAAGTCCGTTGGAAGCGGTGTGTGAGTTGTTTGTGCAAAAATATATCAATTCTGGGCTAACAACTTCACCTTACATTATAGTTACGGGTGATGCGAGTGGTCGGCAAAAGACGGCAGACAATGTAGCTAATAAGAATTTCTACACTAAGATAAAATCTATGTTGCATATTTCTGATAGTCAAATAAAGGTAAGAAGAGCCAACATTGCACATGCATTGAGCCGTGAGATATGCAATGGATTAATCTACAACACAGACTTCCATATCTACAAGTCCGCACACATGGTTGTTAACGACTTATCTATTGCTTATGTTGACAAGAATAATTCGTTGAATGAAGCTAAAAAAGAACATGGGCTACATATTACGGATGCATTTCGTTATTTTTGTGATTGTGTATTAAACTTCGATAAATGGCAAGATTATTTGATTTATTTCGCAACAAAAAATCAATCTACGGCAAAGTAATATTTACCTTTCCGGATGGTCGTAAACTCTATCAAGTAAAGGATGAGTATATCGAAAGATTGCCTAATAAAAAATTATTGTACATTCAAGAGAATGCTAATTACATAGCACATCTTGATATTAGTAAGGCAACATTGATAGCCGGGCATAGGATGATAGAAAGATGTGCCGGAGAAATAAACGCACTTGCATATCAAAAAAATACATCTGAAAAAATCCGAAATAAAACAGACGAACTTGTAAAGTTAGTACATCAAATAGACATCACACGAAAAGAATACGACAATACCAATGAAGCGATATTATTGTCTTTGTTTGATTTATTTTTCTTTTTTGACAATGAGAATCCTTTTGAATGGAGTGATGAGACTATGGAGCGAAAAAGGTATTATCTAAATGAATTTCCAATATTTAGACGTTTTTTTTTTCAGAAGCTGAACGAATATACGGTGCTTTACAGAAGCACCTTTCAGAATTGTATCAACTTTGCTTTAATGCAGTCAACGGTTCAGGAGTTAGTAAAGGACTTGAGCCATATAGATATAAACGAAGCCAAAACGAGTTAGAGATAATATTATGTGTGCATTACAAGTTGACACAGAATGATTACGATAGGCTAACTATTGAACAA
>NZ_CALFIG010000019.1 GCF_937876455.1 uncultured Flavobacterium sp. | reverse complement strand
GAGCACATCACTTTTAATGATGGGGTCCTGGGTTCGAATCCCAGCCAGGTCACTTTTTTTAGCATTTCAATCATTGCTACGACTTGGTAGCTCAGCTGGTAGAGCACATCACTTTTAATGATGGGGTCCTGGGTTCGAATCCCAGCCAGGTCACTTAATAAAGTTAAGCAATCGCTTAACTTTTTTTGTTTTAAGGCCATGTGGAGAAATTGGTAGACTCGCCATCTTGAGGGGGTGGTGCTGCAAAGCGTGTCAGTTCGAATCTGATCATGGTCACTTTTAAGGTGTGCAATGCACACCTTTTTTATTTATTTTAATTTTTACTTCTTTAATCAATTTTTTTTATTATTTTTGTTTAAACTTTGAATAAAAAAGATGAACAATATTAAAACTACATTTAGTATTAAAGATTTAGAAAATTTATCTGGAATAAAGGCGCATACAATTCGCATTTGGGAAAAAAGGTACAATCTTTTGGAGCCAATGCGTACCGATACAAACATACGATTATATGACATTCAAAATCTTCAAAAATTATTAAATGTCGTTTTGCTGACCAAATTTGGATACAAAATTTCAAGAATTTCAAAATTATCAACAATAGAAATCGAAAACTTTGTACGTAAGGTACAAAATGAAAAAACAGCAAACAACCATGCACTTAGCGCCTTTAAAATGGCAATGCTAAATTTTGACCAACATTTATTTCTCAATACTTATAACGAATTATTAAGTGAAAAAGATTTTGGTGTTGTTTTTCTAGAAACGTTTATTCCTTTATTGGAAGAAATTGGAATTTTATGGACAACCAATACTATTTCACCCGCTCACGAACACTTCATTTCCTATTTAATAAAACATAAAATACTTGTAAATATTGAGAAGCATGTATCAAATAAATTAAATACATCTGAAAATGTGTATGTGCTATTTTTACCCGAAAATGAAATTCATGATTTAGGTTTATTATTCCTTCATTATGAAATTGTTTCCAGAGGAAATCACGTAATCTATCTTGGCAGAAGTTTACCTATAGAAGATGTTGCAGAATTAAACAACCATTTTAAATCAATTACATTTGTAACGTATCTAACTGTAACGCCCGAGGAAGATAACATTATTGATTATTTAAAAAAGTTCAAGGCTAAAGCATTAACTAATGAGAAAAACGAATTATTAGTTTTTGGACGTAGAACAGAATATTTAGTAAATTTTTCAGATGCTAAAATAAAAGTATACCCAGGAATTGCACATTTTTTAAATGAAATCTAATTATAAAAATTACAAATGAAAAAAAACATTCACATTATCGGTTCAGGTTTTTCATCTCTTGCTGCCGCTTGTTACTTAGCCAAAGCAGGGCATAATGTTACTGTTTTTGAAAAAAATGAAACTATTGGTGGAAGAGCCCGTCAATTAAAAAAAGACGGTTTCACCTTTGACATAGGTCCCACTTGGTATTGGATGCCCGATGTTTTTGAACGTTTTTTTGCTGATTTTAACAAAACCCCTGAAGACTATTACACGCTATTAAAGTTGGCGCCTGGATATAAAATTTTCTTTGATCAAAACGATGCCTTAGAAATTTCAGATAATTTAAGCGAAATCATTACCACATTTGAGCAAATTGAAAAAGGTGCTGGAAAAAAATTAGAAAAATTTATGGCAACGGCCAAGTCAAATTATGATATAGCCATCAAAGATTTAGTGTATAGACCAGGAGAATCAATTACCGAATTAATTACACTCGAAACAGCCAAACGCATAAATCAATTTTTTAGCACCATTTCAAAAGACGTTCGCAAAAAATTTAAAAACAAAAAACTTGTTCAAGCCTTAGAATTTCCAGTATTATTTTTAGGGGCAAAACCAAGCGATACTCCTTCTTTTTATAGCTTTATGAATTATGCCGATTTTGGCCTAGGCACCTGGCATCCAAAAAATGGCATGTATAGTGTGATTGAAGGTATTGGAAAATTAGCGCTAGAATTAGGTGTGAAAATTGAAACCAATCAAAATGTAGAAAAAATACTTAGTGAAGATGGATTTGCTATTGGTTTACAAGTAAATGGTGAACGAAGATTTGCAGACATGATAGTCTCTGGTGCAGATTATCACTTTACCGAAACTTTATTACCTGAAAATCAACGACAATATTCTGAAGCCTATTGGGACAAAAAAACATTTGCCCCTTCTTCCCTCTTATTTTATGTTGGTTTTGATAAAAAAATGAAAAATGTAGCACATCACACATTATTTTTTGACACCGACTTTGAATTACACGCCAAAGAAATGCACGCAAAAGGCGTGAAAGACGCAATGTCGCAACCGCTTTCAATCGCTTTAAATGGTAATTCCGGTATATAACCAAAGGACAGGCTAAAATGAAACTATTCAATTACCTCCATAAATTCCCGCTTGTTTCCGCTTGTTCCGCAAAGGGGACGGTTTCAGCTCCGTCCCCCTCTATTTCGGAGAGATCG
>NZ_CALFIG010000018.1 GCF_937876455.1 uncultured Flavobacterium sp. | reverse complement strand
TTGGCAAGAAGTAAAGTCTGCAATGTCGGATGTTCAGCCTTACCTATAACGGATTGCAGCTATACGAAGTAAAAGTGGCTACCACTAAACTTCAATATTTGCAGGATGCTCACAGCCACTTTTATTTTGTATAGGTGCTGTTATGTGTCTGGTTTAAAAAAGAAAAAAATGGAGGGAAAAATGTTTTTTAAAAATTTTATTTTAAAATGCTTTAATTATGAAAATAGAAACAAAAGATGACCAAATTATTGTAAAACAGATTTACAATTCAATAACTATTGAAACCGATGAAGGTAAGCAATTGCATATCTGCCTACGAGATAAAGGATATGAAATGAAAATTGATGACGGTGAATGGCATTTAATTACTAATGAAGAAGATTTTAAGCAACAATGATTTACGAGAAAGATAATTTAGCACTGCATCGCCACTTTTGGCAATGTGCTGTTATATGCTGTGCTTCTCTAATTTTCAATAGTATGGCAAAGACAATTAAATTACAAGAACTTAATAGACAATATGAATTTGTCTGCAATGAATGGGTGCAAAAGTTTTGCAATAAACAACAAATTGAATTTGATGGATGGGTAGGTAATGAAGTTGGAGGAATAGCATCATTTGTTTGCCAATACTTTTTTAATTTATCTGATATTATTTTGGACTTAAAAACAAAGCAACCAAAAGGATTGATATTGGAATGGCAAAGCGATGGTGTAGATTTCAATATGTTTAATGATAACCAACAACATATAAATTACAAATCTTATACAATTGGATTAAGATATAATCAACTAAAAAATGAAAATAATGGAGCAGTATAGAATACAGCAAATTGCTAAATCATACCCAAGTTTTAAGCCTGAAATAGTTGCTTATGGAGACCAGATACTTTATGAAATGGAAATGGATTTAAAAGCAATGGTACAAGCTATTTCATACTTATCTGAATATATTGAGTATCGAAAAGAAATAAGAGATACACATACATTCGGGGACAATACTTGCAACCAAGCATTAGAATTATTGATTAAAAGAGTTTCAGTTTATAGCTGTCCGAATAACAAAAAAGAAGAGTTTAAAACTAAAACTAACTGTCCGCTTAAAGATAAATGTAAATGTTTGCAGGATGTCGCACAGCATAGCATATAACGTTTTCGGGCTTGGCGAAGGTGGGCTTGTAGGATGCTCAAATTTAGCAGAATGTTTCTGCCCACTTTTGCCAAACCCGTGTTATACGCTGTTTGTTTTAATTTTTTGTGCGGTGGGAAAACTAATTAACTTAATAACTAAAATATGAAATATGAAATAATATACGCTGACCCAGCTTGGGAATACAACACAAAGGAGTGTTTGGCTAAAACATCAATACTTAATGGAGAATTGAATACCCATTACAGCACAATGACATTGAAGGAACTAAAAGCATTGGATGTGCAAAGTATTTCAGATAAAAATTGTATGCTTTTTTTATGGGTAGTAAGCCCGATGTTAAAAGAAGGTATTGAAGTGATGGAAGCGTGGGGCTTTAAATACGCTACAATAGCTTTTATATGGCATAAGCAAAGAACAAACCCAGGACATTATACAATGAGTGAATGTGAAATTTGCTTGGTAGGTAAGCGTGGCACAATACCAACTCCGAGAGGTGCAAGGAATGTAAGACAATTTTTATCTGAAATGCGTGGCAAACATTCTGCCAAACCGAATGAAATAAGAACGAGAATTGAAACAATGTTTCCAACTCAAAATAAAGTAGAATTATTTGCAAGGCAGAATGTTTTAGGATGGGATGCTTGGGGTAATGAATGCGAAAACTCTATAACTATTGGAGGGGAGGAAAAAAAAATTAAAACAAATTGCGTATAACGGTCAGGTGCTTGCCGAAGTAGCGGAATTGGCAGCACAACAGTATTTAATGAAAAACAAATGTTCACAAATTATTCATCAGCCGAGCAATGAACGTCAAGCCGCTATTTTGGCAAACACATTGTTAGGCACAGTACGGTTATTTTATGAACGCAATCAGAATTAGGTACACATTTAAAAGAAAAGCGGATGGTCATATTTGGCAAGAGATTACGCCAATAGAATGTTTAGAAGGTAAAGGTGATAAACCATTTGTTTTAAAGGCTTATGAGCCTGAATGGGATTTAGTAGGCAGGGATTTATCTCTTAACCTTTTTGATAAAAACAATAAAGAGGTTTTTGGGAATGATATTGTTGAAGGGTACTGGCATTGGATGAAAGGTGATGGTTATTTAAGAAAAGGAACTCCTGACAAAATACGCAAGTGGTTCAAAATTTATAATAGTAACGGTAGAAGGTATTCCGCTGGATGGGCTTTGGATGAAATATGCGTACACCCTGACGATAGAAAATTTGCAGAACAGTATTTTTATAGAAGCATACAAACTAACTTACGAGAGGACAGGGAATGTTTCTTAAAGGATAATGAAGTGATATGGAAAGGCATAAATGAGGATATTGAAATTATTGGGGACGTATATGTCACGCCCGAATTATTAGAGAGGTAGTATTGTGCCTAACGTTTGCGGCTTTCTGCTGTAAGGATATTTGAAATACTGGTGCTGAATAGCGATAGCGGTTACTGCTGCCCTTATAGCAGAAAACCGTTTGTTATGCCTTCGTGCCGGGTAACTTGAAAAGATTTGTCAAACTAAAAAATAAAAACATGGAACTACAATTTAGGGCATGGTCTAAAAATAATGAAGAAATGGTTTATCAAAATATTAAATCTTCAAATTTCGGTTACGGAAGCCTTACTGCATCCGCTATACTTCTCCAATTTGACCATGAATTTATTATGCAATACAGTGGAATGCAAGACAAGTTCAACAATAAAATTTATGATAAAGATATTTTACAACTTGTGGATGACGCTGGCAACGAGATAAACGTAATATGCAAATATGGCAAGCATGAAAGAAAAATGGATAGCGGATTTTTAGTTGAAATTTATGGATTTGCTTTTATGAGTCCATTGGGCAAACCGACTTTCCCAATAATTCACAACTATGCTGGTAAAAGCGATTTAGATATAATGGAGGTTATTGGTAATGTTTACGAGACACCAGAATTAAACGTCTGGTAGGCATGAGGCATAACTCTATGCTTGACGCAATTCTTTATTAATCTATTGAAAATGAGTATTGACTT
>NZ_CALFIG010000017.1 GCF_937876455.1 uncultured Flavobacterium sp. | reverse complement strand
ATCCGCGTCAGGGTGTTTTTCGCAAGTTAACACATGCCCAACAACAATACCTTGAAGTCCACCCGGAATGCTTTCAAAGGCATCTACAGCTTCAACTTCTAAACCTAAATCTGTTAATAAGGCTGATACTTCTTCTGATTTCCAGTCGATTTTAATAAATTGTTTTAACCAATTGTAGGATATACGCATTTTTTATTCTTTTTTAAGCACGCAAATATAAGGAATTTGGAATAATTTGGAAGTTATTTTTGGGTTAGTATTTTTTAATTTAGAGGATATTTTAAATATTTTTAGCTCTAAATGAATTTGGAACGATTGCTTTTTGTAATTTTGCATCTTGTTTTATAATTTTATAATGGAAAAAAATAGCCATTCACTGCATAAACTTTCTGCAGCTGGATTACTAGTTACACTAGGAATAATTTATGGGGACATTGGAACGTCTCCGCTTTATGTTCTCAACGCAATTATTGGTTCTAAAGCAATTAACTCGGATGTTATTAAAGGTGCTATCTCTTGTATCTTTTGGACGTTAACTTTACAAACAACGATTAAATATGTAATTATTACACTTCGTGCCGATAATAACGGTGAAGGAGGTATTTTTTCATTGTATGCATTAATTAGAAAAACTAAAGTTAAGTGGTTGCTTTTTCCTGCTATTATTGGCGGATGTACACTATTAGCGGATGGAATCATAACTCCACCCATTTCTGTTTCTTCAGCTATTGAAGGATTAAAAACATTGAATCCTGATATTGAAACCATGCCTATTGTATTAGTGATTTTAACGTTACTATTTGCCATTCAACAATTTGGTACTAAGTTTATAGGTAAATTTTTTGGACCAGTTATGTTACTTTGGTTCGGAATGTTAGGTTTTTTAGGTGTGGTTCAAATGTTTGCTAATTTGAATATTCTAAGTTCTTTGAATCCTTATTATGCGTACAAACTTTTATCTACACAAGGAGGTATTGTATATTTAGGTGCTGTATTTCTTTGTACAACTGGGGCAGAAGCTTTATATTCGGATTTAGGTCATTGTGGAAAAGATAATATCCGAATCAGTTGGATTTTTGTTAAAATAACATTGATTTTAAATTATTTAGGTCAAGGAGCTTGGTTAATTAACCACGAAGGAAGTACGTTGGCTCAAGCAGGAATTACTAATCCATTTTTTGGCATTATGCCTTCATGGTTTGTGCCAATAGGTATTGGTATTGCTACTACGGCTGCTATCGTTGCTTCACAAGCTTTGATTAGTGGTTCGTTTACGTTGATTAATGAAGCTATTCGATTAAATTTTTGGCCAAAAGTTAAAATTAAATACCCAACAGATTTAAAAGGACAATTGTATATTCCATCAATAAATTGGTTGTTATGGGCGGGTTGTGTCTTTATTGTATTGTATTTTAAAGAGGCGAAATTTATGGAGGCGGCTTATGGTTTAGCTATTGTTTTAACCATGTTAATGACTACAACGCTGTTAAACTATTATATGATAATTAAGCGTTATAGTAAATTTTTTATAACAATTATTGTTTCAACCTATATCATTATTGAAGGCGCCTTTTTATATTCTAGTTTAGGAAAATTTCATGAAGGAGGATTTATAACGCTTATTATTGCAAGTATTCTATTTGTAACTATGATAGTGTGGTATTTTGCCAGAAAGATTAGAAATCGTTTTGTAGAATTTGTTAAGCTTGAGCAATATTTACCTGTTTTAGAAGATTTAAGTAGAGATATTACAGTTTCTAAATATGCGACTAATTTAGTGTATTTAACAAGTGCCGATAATAGATATGAGATAGAAGCCAAGATTATACATTCTATTATTAATAATAATCCGAAACGTGCTGATATCTATTGGTTTGCTCATGTTCATGTTGTTGATGAACCCTATACAATGGAATATAGAGTTTGCGAATTTATTCATGACGACGTAATTCGTATTGATTTTAGACTTGGTTTTAGAGTAGCTCCAAAGATTAATAAAATGTTTAAGCAAGTTGTTGAAGACATGCAAGCTAGAGGAGAAATTGATATTACAAGTCGATATACATCATTAAATAGACATCATATAGAAGGTGATTTCCGATTTGTTTTAATTGAAAAACTAATGTCTTATGATAACGCTTTACCGTTTTATGAAAAGTTAGTTTTAGATGGTTATGATATTTTGAAAAAATTAGGCTTATCGGAAGAAAAAGCTTTTGGACTTGATCCAGGTTCTGTAGTTATTGAAAAATTTCCAATGAAAATATCCGAAACTGCAAATTTTGATTTGAAACGAATAGATTAAAAAAAGCGACCAATGGTCGCTTTTTTTAATCTATATCCATGTTATATAGTAAATAGCTATAGTTTTAGTTTAAATATCATTTTTATGTATTGATAAAATAATGCTATTAGTTGCACTATTTGTGCTATTTTTTGAAGATGTTATTAAGTAGATTTGAATAAATCAAAAACTATTTATTATGAGTAATTTAATTCAAAGACCACAACTAAAAGAAAAGTATGATAATTATATCAACGGAAAATGGACAGCACCCTCAACAGGACAATATTTTGATGTGCTATCACCTGTTGATGGAAAATTAATGGCTAAAGCAGCGCATTCAGCTAAATTAGATATTGAAATGGCTGTTGATGCTGCATCAGAAGCATTTAAATTTTTTAGTCAAACTTCTGCTACTGAAAGAAGTATCATGTTAAATAAAATTGCAGACCGAATGGAAGCTAATTTAGCGCATTTGGCTGCGGTTGAAACATTAGATAACGGAAAAGCGATACGTGAGACGATGGCTGCCGATATGCCTTTGGCAATTGATCATTTTCGCTATTTTGCTAGTGTTATTCGTGCTGAAGAAGGCTCAATAACTGAACTTGATAAAGATACAGTATCCATAATTGTACACGAACCTATAGGTGTTGTTGCCCAAATTATTCCATGGAATTTCCCAATATTAATGGCTGTTTGGAAATTAGCACCTGCTTTAGCTGCAGGAAATTGTGTAGTTTTAAAACCTGCTGAGAGTACGCCAATATCTATTATGGTGTTAATGGAATTAATAGGCGATTTAATTCCTGCTGGTGTAATCAATGTAGTTAATGGATTTGGAGCTGAATTAGGAAGAACATTAGTTACTAATCCTAAGGTAGCAAAAGCTGCATTTACAGGCTCTACTGCTACGGGTAGAATGGTAATGCAATATGCAACTGAAAATATTATTCCGGTCACTCTAGAATTAGGAGGGAAGTCACCCAATATTTTCTTTCCTTCTGTGATGGATGCTGATGACGAGTTTTTAGATAAAGCATTGGAAGGTGTTGCTCTTTTTGCCTTAAATCAAGGAGAAGTGTGTACATGTCCGTCACGTTTATTAATTCATGAAGCCATTTACGATCGTTTTATTGAAAAAGTATTGGCTAGAGTACAAGCTATAAAGACTGGAAATCCACTAGATCCTACTGTTATGATGGGGGCACAAGCGTCTCAAATACAAAAAGATAAAATTCTTTCTTATATTAAATTAGGTAAAGAAGAAGGGGCCGAATTATTATGTGGTGGTGAAGTAAATCATTTAGGCGGTGATTTAGAAGGCGGTTATTATATTCAACCAACTTTATTTAAAGGACATAATAAGATGCGTATTTTTCAAGAAGAAATTTTTGGACCCGTATTAGCAGTTACTACTTTTAAATCAACAGAAGAAGCTATCGCAATTGCTAATGATACAATGTATGGTTTAGGAGCTGGTGTTTGGACTCGTGATGCACATGAATTGTATCAAGTGCCAAGAGCCATTCACGCAGGTAGAGTTTGGGTAAATCAATATCATGCGTATCCTGCAGGAGCTCCATTTGGAGGGTATAAACAATCTGGTATTGGTAGAGAAAACCATAAAATGATGTTAGGACACTACCGTCAAACTAAAAATATGTTGATTTCTTACAACAAAAATAAATTAGGATTCTTTTAAAAAAGATGGCTTTTAAGTAATTTAACCGCAAATTCACATATTAATTGTAGAATTTGTGGTTATTTTTATTGTAACAAAATGAGGAAAATAAAACGAATAGAAGCAACAGACAACGCTTTAGATTTAATTGAATTACTGGCTCAAAAGTTTGGTGACTTAATGTTCTATCAAGCAGGCGGTTGTTGTGAAGGTACACAGCCACAATGTTTTGAAAAAGGAGTTTTTTATTTGCGCTATGGAGATGTCTGTATTGGAACAATCCAAGGAATTGAATTTTGGGTAGATAAAGATTTATTTGAATATTGGAAACATGCTCATTTCACTTTAGATGTTACCGATGGAATAGGGGCTGGAGGGTTTTCATTAGAAACACCTTTTGGAAAAACGTTTAAAATTAATTATAGATTATTTACAGCCGAAGAAACACAGAATTTGGAAGAAATTAGATTAAATGAGTAGGTGTTATTTACGATTTACCAAGACTTCTTTTCTTTCTCCCATTACCTTTCACCCATCACCCATTATAATTCATTAATTGATACTGTTTTGGCGTTACGCCTTCGTATTTTTTAAATAATCGTATAAAATAATTGGCATCTTCAAATCCAGTTGCGTAGGATACTTCAGCGATATGCATATTCGGATTACTTAATAATTTTTTAGCATATTTTATTTTTTCATTTAAGATAAATTCAATTGGGCTCATGCCTAATTC
>NZ_CALFIG010000016.1 GCF_937876455.1 uncultured Flavobacterium sp. | reverse complement strand
ATAGCTAATTCACTTCCATCTTCATTATGACGCTCTTCTATATATTTGTAATAGCGATGATCTGCTGGTAATACTACTTTCCCCATTTCTTAAAAATTAAGCATTATTGATTGTTCTTCCGAAGAAACGGTCATCTTTATCTGTTCGTCCAGAATCTTCCATTGGAAATTCTTTTCTTAGCGGGAACGATATCATTTCGTCCATATTTAATATACGGCATAGATTTGGGTGCCCATCAAAATGAATTCCATAAAAATCATATGTTTCTCTTTCTTGCCAATCGGCCGAAAGGAATAAATTTGAAACAGTTTCAATATGTGGGTGTTCGCCACTTAAAAAAGCTTTGATTCTAATTCTTTTGTTTTCAAACCAATTGTGCATGTGATAGACAACACAAAATTGTTCTTCGACAGGATTTTCAGGATAGTGTACGCCGCAAACATCCGTTAAAAAATTAAAATTTAAAGAAGGTTCTTCTTTAAGATATCTCATTACTTCAACAATAGAAGGTGATTCTACTTCAAAAACGAACATATCATATTCAGTTCTAAAGTGCTTCACTTTTTCTCCAAAAGTGTCTTGTAATTTGTTTTGTATGTCTAATGATTCTAAAGCCATTATTACTCTATGTTATAGGAAGCTAGTAATTCTTTATATTCTTCAGAATTTCTTCTGCGTGTTGATTCGTTTTTAACTAATTCTTGAAGTTGCATTACTCCGTCAACAATTTGTTCGGGTCTTGGCGGGCATCCTGGCACATATACATCCACAGGTAATACTTTGTCAATTCCTTGTAATACAGAATACGTATCAAATATCCCTCCTGATGAAGCACAAGCGCCTACTGCAATAACCCATCTAGGCTCTGACATTTGTTCGTATACTTGTCGTAATATAGGTGCCATTTTTTTAGAAATAGTCCCCATTACTAATAACATGTCTGCTTGACGTGGAGAGAAACTTACGCGCTCTGAACCAAATCTTGCCAAATCATAATGTGAGGCCATAGTTGCCATAAATTCAATTCCACAACATGATGTAGCAAAAGGAAGAGGCCAAAGCGAATTAGCACGAGCTAAACCAATAACTTGGTCAAATCGTGTCGCAAAAAATCCTTCTCCCTGAAGTCCATCGGGAGCATCTGCCATTTTAACATTTTCTGATTTTTCCATTTTTTGCAAATATTTATTCCCAAACTAATGCTTTCTTCTTAATAACATAGAAGAAACCTATTAGCAATAAGATCATGAAAATTCCCATTTTTACTAATCCATCAACGTCCATTTCTTTAAAATTAACGGCCCACGGATACATAAATATAACTTCTACGTCAAATAATACAAAAAGTATGGCTACTAAGAAGTATTTTACAGAGAAAGGTATACGTGCGTTACCTACGGATTCGATGCCGCATTCAAAACTTTTGTCTTTATTTTCGGAAGATCTTTTTGGCCCTAATAAATTGGAAATCAATATAGTTCCTCCAACAAATCCTACAGCAAGTAGTACCTGCATAAAGATGGGTATAAAATCGTGTTGTGAAGTTTGCATTTTTATGCCATTTTAAATGAGCCACAAAATTAATTTGTCTATATGTATTATCAAAATTTTAAACATAAATACGAAACATATTTTGGTAAAATATGATTATTTAAATTCAATCTAAATAATATTGAATAAAGGCATAAAAAAAACGCTCCGTTTAGGAGCGTTTTTCAGGTAATAAATTAATCGTTTATGATGACTACATTAGTTGCTACAATTCCTTTTCTACCTTCTTCTTCTTCGTAACTTACGCGGTCTCCCTCGTTTAAATTGTCTACTTTAATTCCTGTTACGTGTACAAAGATGTCTTTGCCTGTTTCTTCGTTAGTGATGAATCCAAAACCTTTAGATTCATTGAAGAATTTTACTGTTCCTGTTTGCATTATTATGCGTTTAAAATAATTAATAATGCTCAAATATAGTCATTTAGAATTACTATCCAAGAAAATGTTGTAATTATTTTAAAATATTCAATTTAATATGCAATTCATTAAGTTGCTTTTCATCAATAAAAGACGGTGCATCAATCATAACATCTCTTCCTGAATTGTTCTTTGGGAATGCAATAAAATCTCTAATGGTTTCTTGGCCGCCAAGTATTGCTACTAATCTATCTAAACCAAAAGCCAATCCGCCGTGTGGTGGAGCCCCATATTGAAAAGCATTCATTAAAAAGCCAAATTGATTTTCTGCTTCTTCTTTCGTAAAACCTAACAATTCAAACATTCTAGCTTGTAAATCTTTATCGTGTATACGAATAGACCCCCCACCAATTTCATTGCCATTTAACACCATGTCATAGGCATTGGCTCTAATTTTTCCAGGCTCAGATTGAAGTAAATGTAAATCTTCAGGTTTTGGAGAAGTAAAGGGATGATGCATAGCATGATATCGTTGACTTTCTTCATCCCATTCTAACAATGGAAAATCTACAACCCATAAGGGAGCAAATTCATCAGGTTTTCTTAAACCTAATCGGTTGCCCAATTCCATGCGCAAGGCACTCAATTGTGTTCTTGTTTTGTCTGCTGGTCCTGATAAAACTAAAATTAAATCTCCTGGTTTGGCACCCGTTAGTTCTGCCCATTTTTTTAAGTCTTCTTGGTCATAAAATTTATCCACTGAAGATTTAAGCGAACCATCTAATTCATATTTACAATATACCATTCCACTTGCTCCAATTTGAGGGCGTTTTACCCAATCAATCAATGCATCAATTTCTTTTCTAGTAAAAGCGGCGCAATCTGGAACGGCAATGCCTACTACTAATTCCGCAGCATTAAACACACCAAAATCTTTATGTTGAGCCACGGTGTTTAATTCCCCGAATTTCATTCCAAAACGAATATCTGGTTTGTCATTACCATAGGTTTTCATGGCATAGTCATACGTTATTCTTGGAAACGTAGCTACGTCAATTCCTTTTATTTCTTTAAGTAAGTGACGGGTAAGTCCTTCAAATGTGTTTAGTATATCCTCTTGTTCTACAAAAGCCATTTCACAATCAATTTGTGTAAATTCTGGCTGTCTGTCGGCTCTTAAGTCTTCATCGCGGAAACATTTCACAATTTGAAAATATTTATCCATTCCACCCACCATTAACAATTGTTTGAAAGTTTGTGGCGATTGTGGCAAAGCATAAAATTGCCCTTCGTTCATTCTACTCGGCACTACAAAATCACGAGCGCCTTCAGGTGTAGATTTTATTAAATAAGGCGTTTCTACTTCACAAAAATCTAAATCAGAAAGGTATTTTCTTACCTCCATGGCTACTTTATGACGAAATAACAAACTGTTTTTTACAGGATTTCGTCTGATATCTAAGTAGCGGTATTTCATTCTAATGTCTTCACCACCATCTGTTTCATCTTCAATAGTAAAGGGTGGAAGTTGCGCTTCATTCAGAACAATTAATTCGGTAACAAGTATTTCTATATCTCCAGTTGGAATGTTTTTGTTTTTAGATTCACGTTCAATCACAGTTCCTTTTACTTGTATAACAAATTCTCTACCAAGTGTTTTTGCTTTTTCGAATACATCTTTCGCAGTTCTACTTTCGTCAAAAATTAATTGGGTAATTCCATAGCGATCTCTTAAATCAACCCAAATCATAAATCCTTTATCACGAGATTTTTGCACCCAACCGGCAACGGTAACTTCTTGATTGATGTGTGATGCATTTAATTCACCACAAGAATGACTTCTGTACATTTCTATTGTTTTTTTGCAAAAGTATAATATTTTTAATTTTTTGTGGTTGTATTAATTAATAATCTTAACAAGAATTTTTAATTTAGTATGCTAAAAAAAATTATTTTTACATTTTAAATAAAACTAAATCGACACAAATGAAAAACAAAATCACATTTTTTGGGACATTAGTGGTTACACTTTTCTCTCTTACTTCTTTTGCACAAGCAAAACTTACAATCAATATGTTAAATAAGCCCTCAGATACAATATATGTAAGAGGAAAAGGGTTTAACCAGATGATTGTTGCAGATAAAAAAGGAACTTTTAGTGCATCATTTGCTGTCACAGATGGATTTTATAAATTAGATACAGGCGAACAATATGCAGATTTATATTTAACAAATAAATCAAATTTAAAAGCAACATTAGACTATTCTAAATTTGATGAAACCTTAAAATTTGATGGAACAGATGCTGCAGAAAATAATTTTTTAGCACAACAAACGCTAACACAAGAAGCGGATATGGAAGTGTTGTTTACAGCAACTGATGAAGCAGATTTAACAAATAAAGTTGCAATATTTAGAAGCAATGTAATGGCTAAATTAACACCTAATCTTAGTGCGGATTTTAGTACGAAAGTAAAGGAGTCAACAGAAAAAAACATCAAAGGCATTACAGAATACGTTAAAAGCTCATTAGAAGTTAAAAAATTGAACGGTTCTGTTTCACCAACGTTTGCGTACGAAAATGTTGAGGGTAAAATTATTAAATTAGAAGATTTTAAAGGGAAATATGTTTATGTAGATGTTTGGGCAACATGGTGTGGTCCTTGTAGAGCTGAAATTCCACATTTGAAAAAAGTAGAAGAAGCTTTTTATGGAAAGAATATAGAATTTGTGAGTATTTCTGTTGATGTACTTAAAGACAAAGAAAAATGGAAAAAATTTGTTGCTGAGAAACAATTAGGAGGTGTACAAGTTTTTGCAGATAAAGATTGGCGTTCCGATTTTGTAACAGGATATAAAATTCAAGGTATTCCAAGGTTTATATTAATTGGTCCTGATGGTAAAATTGTAAATGCAGACGCTCCAAGACCTTCTTCGCCTGAATTAACAAATTTATTGAATACTATAGTAAAATAATAGGACTGCCTTCGGGCAGTTTTTTATTTAAAACAAATTAATTGATTAATGTTCATTATTTCTTTATAATTTTGCACAACTTTAAAATTTATATACAATGAAAGTAGCTGTTGTAGGCGCCACAGGAATGGTGGGAGAAGTTATGTTACAAGTATTAGCAGAACGAAATTTTCCAGTAACAGAATTAATTCCTGTTGCTTCAGAAAAATCTGTTGGAAAAGAAATCACTTGGAAAGGGAATACATATAAAGTCGTAGGTTTAGCAACAGCTGTTGAAATGAAACCAGAAATCGCTTTGTTCTCTGCGGGAGGTGATACTTCAAAAGAATGGGCCCCAAGATTTGCGGCGACAGGAACAACAGTGATTGATAATTCGTCAGCGTGGCGAATGGATGTTACCAAAAAATTAGTGGTTCCAGAAATCAATGCTTCAGTGCTTACTAAAGAAGATAGAATTATTGCTAATCCAAATTGCTCTACCATTCAAATGGTCATGGCATTAGCGCCTTTGCATCAAAAATATGGAATAAAACGAATTGTTGTTTCTACCTACCAGTCAATTACAGGAACCGGAGTAAAAGCAGTTCAACAATTAGAAAACGAATACAAAGGCATACATGGTGATATGGCCTATAAGTATCCAATCCATAGAAACGCGATTCCACAATGTGATGTGTTTGAAGAAAATGGTTATACGAAAGAAGAAATGAAATTGGTTCGCGAAACACAAAAAATATTAGGTAACGAAGCGATACAAGTAACGGCAACAGCGATTAGAATTCCTGTTGTAGGAGGACATAGTGAAGCCGTTAATGTAGAATTCACTAACGATTTTGATGTTAATGAGGTACGTAGTTTACTACATCATACACCAGGTGTTACGGTACAAGATAATTTGGACACTTATACGTATCCTATGCCAATATATGCTGAGGGTAAAGACGATGTATTTGTGGGAAGAATTCGAAGAGACGAAAGTCAGCCAAATACATTAAACATGTGGATAGTAGCCGATAATTTAAGAAAAGGAGCGGCCACAAACACGATTCAAATAGCAGAATATTTAGTAGCAAATAGTTTAGTGTAATTAAATGAAATACAAGTATGTAAAGATTAATTTTTTAGTACTGATAGTAATGGTATTTGCCATTTGCTATCAGTCTTTACATATTTTTATAGATGAAACACATCATCAGAGCGAAGTAACACATACTAAAAATATAAAAGCATTCTCTTATAAAAAGCTATACAAAGAGAAAGAAGAATGTCCAGTCTGCGAATTTGAGTTTGCTGCATTTCTTTCTTCAGAAATTTTTACATTTAATTTCATAAATCTTCAATCCAAATTTCATTTTATTGACAACTATATTTTTATAGTTAAAGAAAAGGAATTTTTATTTTATTTTCATCGAGGACCACCTTTAGTTTAAGTTTTTTTTATTTTGAACTTGTTTACTTCGTCAATTCGCAAGCTCGGGTCAGAATCGAATAAATAGTGAAGCCACTGATTAGAAAGATTGACAGGGATTTTTAAAAATCCTTATTAATCCTATAAATCTATGGCAAGAAATAGCAATTTAAATCAATAAAATTTAAACGTATATGAAAAAATATATTTTTCTCATCTTTTTGATGAGTTATTCGTTTGTGGCATTTGCTCAAAATTCAATTTTTGGGACACTAAAATCAGAAACCAATAAACCAATTATAAACGCAAAAATTACCGTATACGAATCGAACAGTTATACATTTTCAAATCAAAATGGCGATTTTTTGCTAACAAATGTTCCTGTTGGCACATGCACTTTACTCTTTGAAAAAGAAGGATTTGAATTAAAATCAGAAACATTTCAACTTGCGGTTAATGAAAACAAAAAAGTTGAAATTACGTTACAAACACATGCACATCATATCGATGAGGTACTTGTTTCTTCTGTTTTTAATAAGACCCAAAAAGAGAATGTCATGAAAATAGATCATTTGACATTAAAAAATTTACAGGGTCAAGGCATAGTGAATCTTTCAGAGGCGTTGGCTAGCAATCCGGGAGTAAGTCAAGTAGCAACAGGTAATTCAATTGGCAAACCCATTATTCGAGGTTTAAGTGGCAATAGAGTTTTGACTTATGCACAGGGCATTCGATTAGAAAATCAACAATTTGGAGAAGAACATGGCTTAGGATTAAATGCAAATGGTTTAGAGAGTGTAGAAATAATTAAAGGTCCCGCTTCATTGTTATATGGCTCTGATGCTATGGGTGGCGTGCTCTATTTTAATCCAGAAAAGTACACCATGAGTGGAAAAACAAATATGGAATTAAATCAAATTTTTCATTCTAATACACAAGGTTCCAATACTTCTTTTGGCGTTAAATCGTCATTGAAAACATTCAAATTTTTGTGGCAAAATAATTATACTACACATGCCGATTATAAAATACCAAATGGCGAATCTGTTGTTAATACTCGATTTATAGAGAAAGACATTAAGTTAGGCACAGCTTATGAAACTTCAAAATATACGGCAGATTTACGCTATAATTATAATTATTTAAATCTAGGATTGCCAGAACGTAATCTGGTTGATTTGCAATTTAGAACGCCTTTATTTCCAAGTCAGCGTATTGATAATCATATATTGAGTTTAAATCAAAAAGTATTTTTTACTAAGTCACGTTTAGAGTCAACAATTGGTTATGTTTTCAATAATAGAAAAGAAATTGAAAGTCCAGATGAGGTAGCGTTAAACATGAAGTTAAAAACATTTAATTATAATATACGCTATTATTTACCAACTTACGGTAAGTTTGAAAATATAATTGGTATCCAAGGACTGCATCAAAAAAACATGAATTATGGAGCAGAACGCTTAATTCCAGATGCAGTGATGTCTGATGTTGGGCTTTTTGCAACAACTCAGGTTAATTTTTCCAAAAATGTGCTTCAGCTCGGTTTGCGTTACGATCAAAGAAAAATAAATGCTTCAACTTTTGGCGAGGAAGGCGAAGAGGGATTTTTTCCTACCGTAAATAGAAAATTTGAAAGTTTTAATGCTGCATTTGGCGTAAAATCAAAATGGAATGACGCAGTTGTTACAAGATTTAATGTAGCAACAGGATTTAGAGCGCCAAATTTAGCCGAACTAACTTCAAATGGGGTACACGAAGGTAGCAATCGGTATGAAATAGGTAATGTTGCCTTGAAAAACGAACAAAATGTGCAACTTGATTTAAATGTTGATTACACAAAAGAACACGTTGATTTTTTTGTTAATGGTTTTTATAATCATATTACGAATTACATTTTTATTCAACCAACGGGTGATGAAATTGATGGTAATGTCGTTTACAAGTATACTCAAAACAATGCCGTTTTATTTGGTGGCGAAGCAGGAATACATTTTCACCCACATCCTTTTGATTGGTTACACATTACAAGTAGTTATGAAATGGTAATTGGTCAACAAAGAGGTGATTTAAATTTGCCTTTACTTCCCGCTAATGTTTGGAAAAATAATTTTAAAGCTAGTTTTAACATCAATTCAACGTTCAAAAATGCATATGTATTTGTGCAAGCAAATTACACATTGGCACAAAACAGAATCAGCAGCTTTGAAACATCTACTAATGATTATTTACTTCTCGGTTCGGGTGTAGGAACCGATGTGCATTGGAATAAAGTGAATTTTAAACTGTTTGTATCGGGGACAAATGTTTTAAATAAAGAATATATTGCCCATTTGTCAAGATTAAAATCTGAAGGAATGTATAATATGGGACGGAATGTAATTTTTGGTTTAAATTTTAGTCTATAGATTTAGTATATTTGTGATTCATAATTAAAAAATTGAAAATGAAAAATATTATTTTACTCACAACACTATTAGTCTCATCAACAATGATAGCTCAACATTCTATTCAATATCCAAAAACAAAAAAAGCAGCACATAAAGATGTTTATTTTTCTAATGAAATTGAAGATCCTTACCGCTGGTTAGAAGACGATAGAAGCGTTGAAACCGAAAATTGGGTAAAAGAGCAAAATAAGGTAACATTTAGTTATTTAGATCAAATTCCTTTTAGAAATCAACTAAAAGAGCGTATGCAAAAGCTGTGGAATTATGAAAAAATTTCAGCGCCCTTTAAAGAAGGAAAATATACTTATTTTTATAAAAATAACGGCTTACAAAACCAGTCTGTGTTATATAGAAAAGAAAATTCAGGAAAAGAAGAAGTCTTTTTAGATCCAAACTCATTTTCAAAAGACGGTTCTACTTCTTTAGCGGGACTTAATTTTACCAATGATGGAAAACTAGTTGCTTATTCAATTTCAGAAGCAGGAAGTGATTGGCGAAAAGTAATTGTCATGAATGCTGAAACAAAGGAAATCATTGGCGATACATTAGTCGATATCAAATTTAGTGGTGTTTCCTGGTATAAAAATGAAGGGTTTTATTATTCGAGCTATGACAAACCAATGGGAAGTGAACTTTCTGCCAAAACAGATCAACACAAACTCTATTATCATAAATTAGGTACAAAACAGTCACTAGACAAAGTCGTTTTTGGTGCAGATTTTAAAAGACGTTATGTAGGAGGCTCAGTAACTGAAGATAATAGTTATTTAATAATTACGGCTGCAAATGCTACAAGCGGAAATGAATTATATGTAGTTGATTTAAACAAACCTACTTTTGTAATTCAAACGCTTATTGATTACATGAACTATGACTATGATGTAGTAGATAATAAAGGAAATTTATTTTTTATTAGTACAAATGAAGATGCACCTAATAAAAAGTTAATTGCTTTAGACGTAACGAATCCCGTTAAATCAAATTGGAAAACAATTATTCCAGAAACAAAGAATGTTTTATCTATTTCAACAGGAGGAGGTTATATTTTTGCACAATACATGAAAGATGCTTTGTCATTTGTTAAGCAATACAACTATGATGGTACTTTAGTAAGAGAAATTAAATTACCAGGAATTGGAACAGCTAGTGGTTTTGGGGGCAAAAAAGAAGTAAAAACACTGTATTTTTCTTTTACAAATTATGTAACACCAGGAACAACCTACGCATATAATGTTAGCAATGGGGAATCGACTATTTATCAAAAACCTAAAGTCGATTTTAATTCTGAATTATACACTTCTGAACAAGTATTTTATCCTTCAAAAGACGGAACAAAAATACCTATGATTATTACATACAAAAAAGGCCTCAAACTAGACGGCAATAATCCTACTATGTTATACGGTTACGGTGGTTTTAATATAAGTGTTACACCATCATTTAGCATTGCCAATGCGGTTTGGCTTGAAAATGGAGGTATATATGCTGTCGCAAATTTAAGAGGTGGAGGCGAGTATGGAAAAGAATGGCATGACGCTGGCATTCAACAAAAAAAACAAAATGTATTTGATGATTTTATTGCAGCTGCAGAATACTTAATTCAAAAACAATATACATCTTCAAACTTTTTAGCTATTTCTGGAAGATCAAATGGTGGGTTATTAGTTGGTGCCTGTATGACACAACGCCCCGATTTGTTTAAAGTTGCCTTACCAGGTGTTGGGGTATTAGACATGTTACGTTACCATACATTTACAGCAGGTGCTGGTTGGGCATATGATTATGGAACAGCAGAGCAAAGTCAAGAAATGTTTACCTATTTAAAAGGCTATTCACCTGTACATAATGTAAAAAACGGAGTTGCTTATCCAGCAACATTAGTTACAACAGGTGATCATGATGATAGAGTAGTACCCGCACATAGTTTTAAATTTGCGGCTAATTTACAGGAAAAACAAGCGGGTTCCAATCCAGTATTAATTCGTATTGATGTAAATGCTGGTCATGGAGCGGGAAAATCTGTTAGTTCTACTATAGCAGAATTTGCAGACATGCAGGCTTTTACCTTATATAATATGGGAATAAAAAAGTTGTAAATAAATACGATTTATAAAATACTATTTTAAAACCTGTAAAGTCACTTTTACAGGTTTTTTTAATAACTTAATTTAGTCATTAAAATAAAACGTGCAATTTTAGCTTTTCTAGTATTGATGTAGCCACTACCGCTATTGGGTTTATACTTTCTTGGATTAGGTAATATGGCAGCAATGCCTGCAGCTTGTACACGAGTTAAACTTTTACAATCTTTTCCATACCAATGCTGACAAGCGGCTTCGGCTCCATAGACACCATCGCCCATTTCGATGCTGTTTAAATACACCTCCATGATGCGTTCTTTTCCCCAAATGATTTCAATAAGTACTGTAAAATAGGCTTCAAGCGCTTTTCTAAAATAACTTCTTCTTTGCCAAAGAAATACATTTTTTGCTGTTTGTTGCGAAATCGTACTTCCGCCCTTTAATCGTTTTCCTTTAAAATTACCCATAGCTGCTTTTTGCATCGCTTTAAAGTCAAATCCGCTATGGTGGCAAAAGTTACCATCTTCACTCGCAATTACTGCTTTTTGAAGGTTTTTAGAAATTGCTTCAATAGGCACCCAATTGTGTTTTGTTTCTATATCTTTCCCATCAAATGAATTTTCAAAATGCCTTATCACCATTAAGGGTGTAAAAGGAACGGGTACAAATTTATAGAGGATGACAAAAAATAAACTGATGATATTAAACCAAAGAATTGTTTTCCAAATCAATTTGAATATTCTTTTTTTTAAAGACACTTTCCCTTTTGTAGGCGTTGATTTTGTGTTTGATTTTGTAGCTGCCATTTATATTAAATCTGCTAATTCTTTACCAATTAAACTTCCTATTGCTACACCCATTCCGCCCATTCTAACACCACAATATACATTGTTGCTAAGTTGTTTTACAATCGGTTTTTTTTGTAAACCTACTCCCATGGTACCACTCCAGCGATGCGCAATTTTAAAAGGTGTATCTGGCAAAATTACATTTTTTAAAACATCTTCCAAATGTTGCTGAATCAATTCGGTAGTGTCTAATGAGGTTGTTGTTTCACCATCAATATCTAAATTGCGTCCGCCACCTATTAAAATACGGTCGTTTATATTTCTAAAATACGTATAGCCTTTATCGATATGAAACGTGCCTTTAATGTGTAAATTCTCAATAGGTTCAGTAATTAATACTTGCGCACGAGCAGGTACTACTTCATTATTTGTGAGTTCACGAGCAAATCCGTTAGTGGCAAAAAGTAATTTATGCGTAGTAAAGGAAAAGTCGTTTGTGACCACTTCAACGCTGTCATTTCCTTCGGTATAAGCGTTCACGGTTTGATTGTTTAAGATAAGAATTCCATTTGCAATTGCTTTTTTAAGCAGCGCCTCCATCATATTTCCTGTGTCAAGTTGCCCTTCAAACGCGTTAACGATAAAGGAGTCAAAACAATTTTTAAATTGAAAAGGGTTGTTTTGTAAATGATAAACGGGTTCTTTAAACAAGGGTTTAACCAATTGGTTAATTTTTGGGATACTTTGCATACACGTTTCAAACGTACTTTCGTCTTTGGTTAAAAAAACTTCATACCCACCATACGGTTTATAGTCAATCGTTTTGTCGCCTAAGTTTTTTCGAAGCAATTGCAGTCCTTCGTATCTTTTTTGTATCAATTGAAACACTTCTTCTTCAGAATGTGTTATTAAGTCGTCAAGAATTTCGGAAATACTCCCAAAACAAGCAAATCCAGCATTTTTTGTACTTGCACCTTGTGGCAAAGTGCCTTTTTCGAGCACTAAAATTTTGGAAGCAGGGTATTTTTCTCTCAGTCGCAAAGCGGTGTGTAACCCTACAATGCCACTACCCACAACAGTAAAATTTACCTGCGAAAACCAATTTTTAAGTTCCCAATAACTGAGTTGCATTATTCACTTTTCAATTTGTTTTTTCTTGCTTTTATCGCTTTCATCACTAGTGGAAAGGTAGTAATGGCAATGAGTAGCAATACAATAGTTTCAATGTGTTGTTTGAGGTCAATATTAAATTTAGTTAAAAATAAATCATATAAAAAATGACCTGCAAAAACAAGAGAAAATGACCATAAGAGAGAGCTAATTACATTGTAAAGCATGAATTTGCTTTTTTTCATGTGCACAATACCCGCAATAATAGGAACAAACGTTCTTACTACAGGTAAAAAACGCGCAAATACAATGGCTTTGCCACCGTGTCTTTCAAAGAAAACTTGCGATTGCTCTAAGTATTTTTTCTTAAATAAAAGGCCGTCTTTTTTAGTATACAAGCCTCTCCCGCTCGTAGCACCAAACCAATAGCCAAATATATTTCCAATTGTAGCTGCTAGTGCAATAGCCAATGCCACAACCGTTACATCAGAATAGGTGTCAGGGATAAAGCGTAAGGGTGCAGCTAATTTTTCAGCATAAATACCAGATAAAAACAGTAAACTGTCTCCCGGTAAAAAGAAGCCAGCAAAAAGCCCTGTTTCTGCATAAACGATAAATAGCACCATGTAAATGCCTATAGGTACACCGCTGTATTCAAGTGTAATGTAAAATTCAGGGTTAAACAGTTGCGTCCATCTAAATTTTTGTTCCGCTTCGACGGCCTGAATAATAGAGTTGAAATTAAACCTCATGACGCTCTGGTTTGGTTTCCCATTTATCAATTACACTCGTAGCTAACGCATTTCCTAATACATTTGTCATGCTTCTTGCCATATCACAAAAGTGATCAATAGGTAAAATTAATGCAATCCCTTCCGGTGGAATACCAAACATAGCACATGTTGCTACAATCACAATTAGTGAAGCTCTAGGTACGCCTGCAACACCTTTACTCGTTAACATTAAGATTAACAACATGGTTATTTGTTCGCCTAAATCAAGAGGCACATTGTACACTTGAGCTATAAAAATACTTGCAAAAGTCATGTACATCATGCTGCCATCTAGGTTAAATGAATAACCTAAAGGCAAAATAAACGATACAATTTTTGGTTGGCAACCAAAACGTTCTAACTCTTCTACCATTTTTGGAAATACTGCTTCGCTACTCGTGGTAGAAAACGCAATTAATAACGGACTTTTTATTCTTTGTAATAAAGTAAACAATCGTTTGCCAAGGATTAAATAACCCAATGCCAATAAAATAATCCACAAAACAAGTATACCAACTAAGAATGAGCCTAGGTATTTTGCATACAAGGTAAACACTTCAAAACCATGTTTTGCAATAGCACCAGCTACTGCTCCTAAAACACCTAAGGGTGCTGTCCACATAATATAAGTTACCATTTTGAGTACCACATGAGCTACAGCATCTAAAAGTTTAAGGATAGGCTTGGCTTCTTTTTTGCTAAATGCACCTAATGCAAGTCCAAACAATATGGAAAAAATAACAATTTGTAGAATTTCATTGTGTGCAAATGCTTCAAATAAACTCTTTGGAATAACATGATTAACAAATTCCTCTAAGGAAAATTCATGGGTTTTTTCAACCAATTCTTTAGCTCCTGACGTGTCTCTCAAATCAATATTTGTACCTTTTCCTGGCTCAAAGAAATTAACTAAAAGCATACCTAACAATAGCGATATAGAAGAGGCAGATAAAAACCAAATCATCGCTTTACCTCCTACACGGCCTACCATTTTCATGTCGCCCATTTTAGCAATTCCCACAACCAAAGTAGAAAAAACCAATGGCGCAATGATCATTTGTACCAACCGAATGAAAATTGTACCCAATAATTTAATGTTTTTAGAAAAAGATGGAATAGCATCAGGAAATTGATAATGGACAATGCCCCCAAGAACGACTCCAATAAGTAGTGCTATAATGATGAGGAAGAAAAGCTTATTGTTTTTCATATGTAAGATTTTATTTTAGTATAAGACTATGTATTGTAGTTAATTTTATTTGTGTGTGAAAATACACATTTTTTTTAAAAAATGTACTACTTTTAGCATCGTATTTAAATTTTATTAAAATGAAAAAATATATTTTACTCGTTATCAGTATGATTAGTATTACTACATCCGCACAAGAGATTTTAACGCCAGAAAAACTTTGGCAGTTAGGCAGAATTAATCCATTGGGAATGACCAAAGATGGCAAAAACATACTTTTTAAAGTAGGCATTCCAAGCATTCAAGAAAATAAAATTGTTTCTACTACGTATGCTATACCTGTAAACGGAGGCAAGGCGGTGCAAATTGTTTCTGCGGAAGGGTTAATACATGATAAAAATGTATCAAAAGACGGAACCAAAAAAATAGTTGATAAAGCGGTAAAAGTGGAAAAATTATTAGGAACAGATTTGTATCCAGAATTAAGCAAAACTTCGGCTCAAATTTATACAGAATTAGATTATCGTCATTGGGATACCTACAATGATGGCACGCACAATCATGTGTTTTATAAAGATTTGGCATCGGGTAAAGAATTTGATATTATGCCTAACGAGCCTTATGATGCTCCTCAAAAACCACATGGAGGAGATGAAGATTATACTTGGTCGCCAGATGGGTCAAAAATCATTTATGTATGTAAAAAATTAGCAGGAACGGCTTATGCAAAAAGCACAAATACCGATTTATATGAATATGATTTAGCAACTGGTAAAACGGTAAATTTAACACCTACTAATAAAGGATACGATACACATCCTCTTTTTTCACCTTTGGGTGAATTATCTTGGTTGCAAATGAAACGCGATGGTTTTGAAGCGGATAAAAATGATATTATTGTTCGAGTAAAGGGGTATGATGTAAATTTAACCGCAAACTGGGACGGTACTGTTGAAAGTTTTGTTTGGTCAAAAGACGGTAAAAAAGTATATTTTATTGCTCCAAATGCAGGAACAAAGCAGCTTTTTGAAGTGAACTATACAGGCTTAACTAAAATGCTCCCTGTTGTTAAACAACTAACTGATGGTAATTTTGATGTGAATGGAATTATTGGTTTCAGTGAAAATTCGGTACTAGTAACCCGCACAGATCACAATCATGCTGCAGAAATTTTTGCGTATGATTTAAATAAAAAAGCATGGAATCAAATTACACATGTAAATGATGATGCCTATGCAAAAATAGGAATGTGTACATCAGAAAAAAGATGGGTAACCACAACTGACGGAAAGAAAATGTTAGTTTGGGTTATTTTACCGCCTAATTTTGATAAAACAAAAAAATATCCAACGCTTTTATATTGTCAAGGCGGGCCACAAAGTGCTTTAACTCAATCGTATTCATTCCGTTGGAATTTTCAATTAATGGCTTCGCAAGGGTATATTATAGTGGCGCCAAACCGAAGAGGAATGCCTGGGCATGGTGTAGCATGGAACGAACAAATTAGTGGAGATTGGGGAGGCCAAGTAATGGACGATTATTTAGCAGCCATTGATGATGTGGCTAAAGAACCGTATGTAGATGCAAATCGTTTAGGTGCTGTGGGAGCAAGTTACGGAGGATATTCTGTATTTTATTTAGCAGGTATACACAAAAACAGATTTAAAACGTTTATTTCGCATTGCGGTATTTACAATACAGAAAGTATGTATGGTACAACAGAGGAAGTCTTTTTTACAAATTGGGATGCTGGTGGTGCCTATTGGGAAAAAGAGAATAAAATTGCACAAAAAACATACAACGAATTCAACCCTATTAAATTAGTAAATAATTGGAATACACCTATTTTAATTATTCAAGGTGGAAAAGATTACCGTGTACCAATTGGACAAGGACAAGAAGCGTTTCAAGCGGCACAATTAAAAGGAATTAAAAGTAAATTTTTATTATTTCCAGACGAAAACCACTGGGTGTTAAAACCACAAAATGCTTTAGTGTGGCAAGGCGAATTTTTTAAATGGTTGAAAGAGACGCTTTAAAAGTTTATGCAACATTTCGACATCATTATCATTGGCGGAGGTGCAGCCGGATTTTTTTCAGCTATTAATATAGTAGAAAAAAATCCGAAACTTCGTGTTGCCATTTTAGAACGTGGAAAAGAATGCTTGTCAAAAGTGCGCATTTCTGGGGGTGGTCGATGCAATGTAACTCATGCCTGTTTTGTACCAAATGATTTGGTTAAGTTTTATCCGCGAGGCGAAAAAGAATTAAAAGGACCTTTTCATCAATTTTGTTCGGGGGACACAATAGAATGGTTTGAAAAACATGGTGTTCAGTTAAAGATTGAAGAAGATGGACGCATGTTTCCTGTGACAGATTCGTCGCAAACCATCATAGATTGTTTTGAAAATGCGGTTCAAAAGTTAGGCATAAAAGTGTATACTTCTCAAAGTGTGCAGTCTTTGTTTAACGCGGGTGAAGTTTGGAAAATAGATACACAAAACAATTCGTACCAAGCTACAAAAATTGTTTTTGCAACGGGTAGTAATCCTAAAATTTGGGAACTGTTGCATAAATTAGGACATACTATTGTTTCGCCAGTTCCATCACTTTTTACATTCAATATCAAAGATGCTCGAATAAAAGATTTAATGGGTGTTTCTGCTGAGGTTTCGGTAAAAGTAAAAAACAGCAAATTAGTCGCTTCTGGGCCCTTGTTAATTACGCATTGGGGAATGAGTGGTCCTGCCATATTGAGACTTTCTGCTTGGGGAGCTCGAGAATTATTTGATACAAATTATCAATTTTCCATTCAAATTAATTGGCTAAAAGACCAAAATTTTGATGAGGTTTTGGCGATGCTTCAAGAATTAAAAATAGAAAATGCCAAGAAAAATTGTGCTAAATTTTCTCCTTTTGCGTTGCCAAAACGACTTTGGGAAAGTATTTTAGGGGCTGCTACTATTTCTTTTGAAACGAAATGGGCCGATTTAACTAAAAAACAACTCAACAAATTAGCCGAAGAACTTACCGCAGCAACCTATCAAGTGAATGGTAAGAGTACGTTTAAAGAAGAATTTGTAACTGCAGGCGGTATTGATTTAAAGGAAATCAACTTCAAAACCATGCAAAGTAAAATTTTGCCTAACCTTTTTTTTGCAGGCGAAATACTAAATATTGATGCCATTACAGGTGGATTCAACTTTCAAAATGCTTGGACAGGAGGGTTTATTTTGGCAGAAAATATATAATTACCTGTTCAAAAACCATATACTCCAAGTTAACACACTTGCAAAAGAAACCCATGCCATATAAGGAAGTAACAAATAGCTGGCATTTCTATGTATGGGTTTGAATTTTAGATACGTTTCATAAATCATCAATAACAATAAAATTACTTCTAGAGCGGCTAAAAAAACGTTTTGTAAGCCAAAAAATAAATAAGACCATAACGCATTAAGAGCCAATTGAATAACAAAAAATTTTAAGCCTTGTTTTACTTCTTTCTCTTTCGAATTAATTTCGTTCCAAATTAACCCTGCTGCAATGCCCATAAGAATATAAAGCGTAGTCCAAACGGGAGCAAAAATCCAATTTGGCGGATTGAAAGAAGGTTTTTGTAAGGTGGGATACCAAGTAGAAATAGAAGATTGCGTTACTTTTCCCGATAAAAATCCAATGACTAAACAAATGGTAACACAGTAAATAATTCGAAGGTATTTTTGCATTTTTCAACTATTTTAGTCAAAGATACAAAACTTCTGATTTCTAAAGTCTAACTTCTAATAATCCTTTTTTATATTTGCTAAAAATTACAACGATGTTCACAGAACAAGATTTTATTCCGTCCAGCTTTTCACTTATCGATACTGCAACATTTTCATGGAGCGCTCCAAGTAATATTGCTTTAGTAAAGTATTGGGGTAAAAAAGAAAGCGGAGAGCAAATTCCAGCTAATCCTTCTATTAGTTTTACCTTAAACTATTGTAAAACAATCACTTCGGTTGAGGTAAAAAGAAAAGAAATGAATGAATCATTTTCTTTTGATTTGCTATTTGAAGGTCAGCCTAAAGAAGATTTTAAACCAAAAATTCAAAAATTTTTAGAACGAATAGAACGGTTCTGTCCTTATTTGAAAAATTTTCATTTAGTAATTGATACAAAAAATACATTTCCTCACAGTTCAGGCATAGCGTCATCTGCATCAGGAATGGCGGCATTAGCAATGAATGTCATGAGTCTTGAAAAAGCGCTTGTTCCAGCTATTTCAGACGATTATTTTTATGCAAAAGCTTCTTTTTTAGCACGATTAGGTAGCGGTAGTGCGTGTAGAAGTATAAAAGGAGAGGTTGTAACTTGGGGAGAAAACCAAAGTATAAAAGCGAGTTCCGATTTGTTTGGTCTAACATTTGAAGCCTTACATGAAAATTTCAAACAGTATCAAGATACTATATTGCTTGTGGATAAGGGAGAAAAAGTGGTATCGAGCACACTTGGACATGATTTAATGCATGGGCATCCTTATGCCGAACGAAGATTTGAGCAAGCACACGACAACCTAGCGGCATTAAGCACAATTTTAAAGAAAGGTGCAATTGAAGATTTTATTAAAATTGTTGAAAGTGAAGCATTGACATTACATGCCATGATGATGACATCGATGCCTTATTTTATATTAATGAAGCCTAATACGCTTGAAATTATTACTAAAATTTGGCAATTTAGAAATCAAACAGCGGTTCCTGTTTGTTTTACCCTTGATGCCGGTGCGAATGTACACGTTTTATATCCAAATAATGTAAAAGAAAAAGTTTTGCAATTTATTCAAGATGAATTAGTTGGCTATTGTCAAAATGGTCAGTATATTTGTGATGAAATTGGAAAAGGTGCCACTTGTTTAAAATAATTTGTATCTTTACGCAAAACAACTGATTACTAAATACTGTAAACTGTAAACTAAAAAATGAAAGGACCACTTTTTTATTCTAAAATATTATTATTCGGAGAATATGGAATTATTCAAGATTCAAAAGGTCTTTCTATTCCCTATAATTTTTACAATGGCGCGTTAAAAACAGACGCTAATCCTTCTGAAGAAGCAAAAAAATCGAATAAGAGTTTAGAAAAATTTACGATTTATTTGCAGCAATTGCAAAAGACACAGCCTTCATTGGTTTCTTTCAATTTAGAAGCGTTGCAAAAAGATGTTAATGCCGGAATGTATTTTGATTCTAGTATTCCTCAAGGCTATGGAGTAGGAAGTAGTGGTGCTTTAGTAGCAGCCATTTATGATAAATATGCACATGATAAAATCACGGTTCTAGAAAATTTAACTCGAGAAAAATTACTGCAATTGAAATCTATTTTTGCTCAAATGGAATCTTTTTTCCACGGCAAAAGTTCAGGTTTAGATCCGTTAAATAGCTATTTAAGTTTGCCTATTTTAATTAATTCTAAAGATAATATTGAACCAACTGGTATTCCAAGTCAGTCTACAACAGGAAAAGGAGCTGTGTTTTTAATTGATTCTGGCATTATTGGCGAAACTGCGCCTATGGTAAATATTTTTATGGAAAACTTAAAAGACAAAGGTTTTCGAAATATGTTAAAGTCTCAGTTTATTAAGTATACCGATAAATGCGTGGAAAATTTTTTACATGGCGACATGAAAAATTTATTTCAAAACACGAAAGAATTGTCCAAAGTAGTATTAAATAACTTTAAACCCATGATCCCAGAACAATTTCATAAAGTTTGGCAACATGGAATTGACACAAATGATTACTATTTAAAATTATGTGGTTCTGGTGGCGGAGGGTATATTTTAGGCTTTACTGAAGACTTAGAGAAAGCAAAAGCCTCATTAGCTGCGTATAAATTAGAAGTGGTGTATCAATTTTAATTTTTGTTTAAAGTTTCCCAGTTTAATAGTTTTACTTACTGTTAAATCAACTTGAAACTTGAAACCTGAAACAAAAGACAAATGTTCAATCGCAAAACAAAAATAGTACTCACTAAAATCTTGAGTTTCTTCTCGGTAGTGCGTGGCTATAATATTTTTGTAATTGCTTCAGCACAATATTTAGCCGCAATTTTTATTTTGGCTCCAGAAAAAAGAGCACTTGACGTTTTGTTAGATTGGCGATTGTTTTTATTGGTACTTTCTTCCACTTTTGCTATTGCTGGGGGGTATATTATCAACAATTTTTATGATGCAAAAAAAGACATCATTAACCGACCAAAAAAATCCTATTTAGACCGTTTGGTAAGTCAAAAAACCCAATTACAAGTTTATTTTGCGCTTAATTTTATTTCGGCATTATTGGCTTTTTTTGTGTCATGGCGCGCTGCATTTTTTTATTCCGTTTACATTTTTTTGCTTTGGTATTATTCACATAGGTTGAAAAAATATGTAGCAATAGGTAATCTTTCCGCTGCTCTTTTAGCGGTACTTCCTTTTTTTGGGATTCTGTTGTATTTTAAAAATTTTTATCAGGTAATTTTTGTGCATGCCACCTTTTTGTTTCTTATTATTTTAATAAGGGAAATGATTAAAGATTTAGAAAATATATCAGGAGATTTAAGTAATGATTACCAAACATTACCAGTTATTTTTGGCGAAAGATTCACTAAAAGTTGTATCACATTTTTATTAGCTTTAACATTAGTTCCTGTTTATTTTTTAGTTACCATTTATGAAGTAGGTTACATGGACACATACTTTTATTGCAGCTATTTTTTCTTGCTTCTTTTCCTATGGAAATTAT